>CAZSLZ010000022.1:0-29602 GCA_964607865.1 uncultured bacterium | reverse complement strand
ATGAAAAGGCGGGGATTGCCGGTTGCGCCAAGCATTTCCCCGGCCATGGGGATACTTCCTTCGACAGCCATCTGGCTCTGGCAGCGGTTAATGTCAATATGGAAAGAATTCAAGAGGTTGAACTTCCTCCTTTCCAGGCTGCAATTAAAGCCGGGGTCCCTTGTATTATGACGGCTCATGTGATTTTTTCCGCAATTGAACGGGAATTGCCGGCAACATTATCCAGAAAGGTTTTAACTGGTTTGCTCCGTCTGAAAATGGGCTTTGACGGCCTTATTATCACCGATTCCATGTCAATGAAAGCCATTGCTGATCATTTTGGGCTGGGTGAAGCTGTTGTAATGGCGGTACAGGCAGGGGCTGATATTGTCATGATGTGTGGTAGTCATACCGAACAACTGGTTACTTATGAATCTCTGTTGGAGGGGGCAAAAACAGGAAGGATTTCTGAAGAAACCATTAATACTGCAGTTTATCGTATTTTGAAGTTCAAGGATAAATATGTGGTTAATCCTCCCGCCCTGAAAAACCTGCCGGAGGGACAGAAAACTGAAACCATAAACGATGCCGCCAGAAAAGCTGTGAGTATTCTTTATGGTAATATAAATTTAATTCCTGTTACCGATGATTCCCGGGTGCTGGTTATCTCTCCCGACAAGTTATATAAAACCCTGCTGGATGAAAAGATCGACAAATGGTCAATTCATCCTTATCTGGAGAAAAAAATGGAGCAGGTGATCAAAATATCCTATGCCTGTGAGCGGCCAGGGGAAATTTTGAATATAGTAAAACCTGAAAGCAATTATGATTATGTGTTTCTGGAAGTTTACACCCGGGGTGCAATGAAAAACGAGCAACGGGAAGAATTGGAAAGTGTGATTGGGGAATTTAAAAAACGAAAAATTCCAGTAATTCTGGTTTCCCTATCCAGTTTTTACGGCATTCCCCAGAATGCTGACCTGGCAATTTCCGCTTTTGATTATAATCCACCAAGCCTGGCGGCGATTGTAAGAAAAATAACTGAATAGAATACTGTTAATAAAGGGATTGAGCCTATATTAAAGAATAGATATTCTGTTGGTATTATATATGATTGATGTTGAAGCAAAAAAGAAAATTGATAGTTTAACCCTGCTCTGCACCCGCGGCCAGGAGTTGACCTCGGTCAATGACCTGGATACCTTATTGGATAATATTCTGGCTACTGCCGCCGAGATTACCGATTCTGTTTCTTCCTCGGTTATGTTGTTTGATAAAGAGAAGAACGAATTATATTTTAAAGCTGTGGCTGGCGAAAAGAGTTACCAACTGAAAAAAATCCGTTTTCCTGCAGACCGGGGTATAGCTGGGTATATTGTAAAAACCCGGGAGAATGTAATTATTGAGGATGTGAGTCAGGATCCCCGCCATTTCAAGGGAGTGGATGAACAGATTGAATTCGAAACCCGAACCTTGGCCGGTGTTCCCATAATTTGGGAAAATGATGTACTGGGTGTCATTGAAGCAATAAACAAGAAAAATGACAATAACTTCACCCAGCAGGATATTGAGTATTTAACTATTCTTGCCAACCAGGCCGGAGCTTCCATCTATATTACCAATATGTTGGAAACTCTGCAGAATTTCTTTGTAAATATGCTGGAAATTCTGATGATGGCCACTGAAACCTTCGGTGGTAACCATGGACATGCAGTCAAAGTCGCCCGGTTAGCCACAAAGATTGCCCGTGAGATAGGTGCTACCGAAAAAGAATACCGCGAGCTGTATTACTCGGCGTTGATTCATGACCTGGGTAGAATCAGAATTGCCAAGGATCAGATTGTGGGTGGTGAGAGGCTCATTCCCAAATTGGGCGGTGAAATGCTTCGCCCCATTAAGATGCTGAAAAATATATCTAAAATTATCGAGGCCCATCATGAACGATGGGATGGTTCCGGTTATCCCGGCAACCTGATGGGAGAAGAGATCCCCCTTCCCGCCAGAATTCTGGCTTTTGCAGAAGCCTTCGAGGAATTCCGGGAAGAAGGCGCCTACCGCAGGCATTTTGACCCGTATTATCAGGATGAATTCTTTAAAAAAGAAGTGAAATCTCACGATCCCCGAATTGTTAAGGCTTTCAAAAACTTGAGAAAGAAAAAAATTGAGTCTTCCGCTAAAAGATACACTCAATTGCTACCCGATAATGAGGAAAATGTGGAAATTTTATCTCAGATGTAATTGCTATGAAACTTAAAGAATTTGATTACGACCTTCCAGAATCATTAATTGCACAGTCACCTGCCCCTGAAAGAACAGGGTCCAGGTTGATGCTACTTGATAAAAAGAAACAAACCATAAAACATGATAAATTTCCCGGGCTCCTGGAATATCTCCGTCCCGGTGATTTACTTGTCTTTAACGATACCAGGGTTATTCCCGCCCGTTTGTTCGGCCATAAGGAAGGCACCGGCGGTAATATTGAAATTCTTCTGATACATCCCACCAGCCATAGTTCCTGGATAGTTATGGCAAAGCCGGGAAGGCGAATCCAGCCCGGACACAACCTTATTTTTGGTGAAAACGAACTGGTGGCGAGAGTAATAAAAATATTTAAAGATGGTACCCGCGAACTGGAATTCACCAACCCAGATTATATGGACAAAATTTTCAAGATTGGCCAGATTCCCCTTCCTCCGTACATAAAAAGCAGAATTGAAGATCCAGCTCGTTATCAGACGGTTTTCGCCCGGCATAAGGGCTCCTCAGCAGCCCCCACCGCAGCTCTTCATTTTGACGAAGAAATGTTAAACCAGCTGGAGAAAAGAAAGATTGAAAAAGCCTTTGTCACACTGCATATAGGCCCAGGGACTTTTCGTCCTGTACAGGCCAGTAACATTAAAGAACACATAATGCACAAGGAATTTTTCAAGGTTGAACAGGCAGAAGTTGAAAAGATTCAGAAAGCAAAAAAGGAAAATCGCCGGGTAATTGCTGTGGGAACCACAGCTGTGAGAACACTGGAAACCGTATTTGATAAAGACAATAATGTATTGAGGAGCCAGGGATGGACCGAAATTTTTATTTATCCGGGATATGAATTTAAGATAATAGACGGATTGATAACCAATTTTCATCTTCCCCGATCCACCTTGTTGATGTTGGTCTGCGCATTTGCCGGAAGGGAATTCGTGTTATCTGCTTACCGTGAGGCAAGAGAAAAGGAATATAGATTTTTCAGTTTTGGAGATTCAATGTTCATTTTTTAAGAGGATTAAATTAAGAAACATCAAATATTAAGGCTTATTAAAGGAGGGGCTTCAACTGATACTCACTGTCACATTAAACCCAACTGTGGACCATTTTGTGTTGTCCAAGAAATTTGAGCTGGGCCAGCTTAACCGGGTTCATGATCTGGAGCGGCAGCCCGGTGGTAAGGGCATTAATATTGCCATGATGCTGGGCGTTATGGGCGCCGAGGTAATTGCAACCGGTTTTCTGGGAAGGGCGGTCAGCCAATTTGTTCAGGAAACCCTGCACCGGAACCACGTTACCACCAACTTTGTTCATATTAATGAACCTACCAGGCATAACTATTTTATTATAGATGAAGCTTCAGGTACCAGGACCCTGCTGGACGAGGAAGGCCCCCGGGTTGAAAACGAAGAACTGAGCTATTTTATAGATAATTATACCCGGCTTTTAAAACGTTGCAGCATGATTGTTCTGGCAGGCAGCATCCCCCGTATGGAAGAACAGAATATCTATTGCCGTTTGATGGATATTGCTAACGAAGCTGAAGTTCCCGTGGTTATAAACACCCAGGAGGAATTCCTGGTTAAATGCATAGAGAAACAACCATTCTTAATTATGCCTGATATGCGTTCTACTGATTATTTGCTTGGCGAAAAGATAGACGAAGACCTGGGTTACAAAAAAAGTGTCTGCCAGATATTAAGTAAAGGCCAGAGTATGGCAATACTGACTTTTGACAACGAAAATTATATCGTAACTACCAAAAATGGCTGTTTCGAAGCTGTTGCCCCCCAGGTCGATGTAAGAAGCCGGTTGAAAACTGGTGATGGTATGATAGCCGGTGTTATATATGGCCTTAATAAGGGTTATACTGAAAAAGAAGCCATCAAGTATGGCGTAGCTCTTTCGACAGCGGCCTCTACTTACAGGGTCAGGTTTATACAGAATAAAGAAGAAGTTGAAGAACTGGTTGATAAGGTAATCATCAAGGAGGTTTAATTTGAAGAAAATTAAGGATATTCTGGTTAGAGATATTACGTCGGTGACCTCGGATGATACAATGAGAAATGTAGCCAGGATTCTGGCCAACCATCGTTTTTCAGGCATTCCCGTGGTTGACAACGACCATCGGGTAATAGGCTTTATTTCTGAATCCGATGTGGTTCGTTCTGAATTTCCCCAGATGGGCCGGTCACCTGGACTTTTTTTGATTCGCGATTTTGCCGGCATTGTCCGGAAAATTTCCAAGGTGGGAAGCCAGAAAGTCAGCGATTATATGAACCAGCGCCCTATCACTATTGAAGAAGATGACAGCATAATGGATGTGGTTCGGCTTATATTGGAGCGGGGAGTCAAAGTCATTCCCGTGGTTCGTGACGGTGTTCTTGTGGGAGTTGTGGGCAGGGCTGAAATCTGCCGGGAACTTCTCGAATCAGGAACATTATAACAGTAAAACCCACAAAAGTACTATAACCAGTTATAGTTAATATAAATATTATGCTTTTTTTTCTTAATGAAACAAAATTACTCGATTTGGCCAACCCGCCGGATATTTTCTTTCTTATCGGCATTATGTTGGTGGCTGGTTATATCGGCGGAATCATTTCTGGAAGGTTGAAATCTCCCCACGTGGTCTTTTATGTGCTGGTGGGTTTGATATTGGGGCAATCCGGGTTTGATATTATCGATAAACTGGCCTATCAGAAAGTAGAAATCCTCAGTATTTTCGCTCTGGCAATGATTGGCTTCGCCATAGGCGGAGAACTTCGTTACAGCGAAATCAAGGAACTGGGCAAAACTATACCCATTATTACTATATTTCAATCTTTAATTACCTTTGCTTTTGTTCTGGGCGGGTTATATCTTCTAACTCAGAATTGGGTTATTTCACTTATAATGGCTGCCATATCCTCGGCGACAGCTCCCGCGGCTACTGTAAATGTTTTATGGCAGTATAATGCCAGGGGGCCCCTGACCACCACCATCCTTTCCGTAGTGGGGCTCGACGATGCCTTTACCCTTATGCTTTTCGCCTTCGCTGCTTCATACGCCAGAATTATCTATGCAAAAACCACCCAGATTTCACTGCTGACAATGTTCGGCTTACCACTGGTTGAAATTCTGGGCGCCATAGTTGTGGGGGTGGTGCTGGGTTATGGCTTGAATTACGCAGTGAAGTATTTGAGCAAAAATGAAGAAATTCTTCTGCTGGTGCTGGGGTCAACCCTGCTATGTGCAGGTGTCGCCCGTACTTTGCATTTTTCAATGTTGCTTTCCACCATGGTAATGGGTATTACCCTAATTAATATTTCAGTTAAAAACCGGATTGTTTTTGATACACTCCATAAGTTTTCCCAGCCTTTCTGGGTGCTTATGTTTGTTATTGTAGGCTCCCATCTTGATTACAGAATATTACTGCATCTGGGCTGGATTGGCCTGGTCTATCTTGCTGCCCGTTCTTTGGGGAAAATTACCGGGTCCTGGATGGGCGCCAAAATTTCCAAAGCAAAAGAAATTGTCAGAAAATACCTGGGTTTGAGTTTGCTCAGCCAAGCTGGTGTAGCGGTGGGCCTTGCAATTGAAGCCAGTAACTATTTTATGAAAAACGGCCCCGAAGGGCAGAAAATTGCCACCACAATTATGACTGTAACTGTGGCAACAGTTTTTATTTTTGAACTTATCGGCCCACCTCTGGTTAAACATGCAATTTTTAAAGCAAAAGAGGTTGATGAAAGGTTTTTAAAAGAAAACATACAAGAAATAACATAATATAATTATGAGGACTTTCAAAATATTTCATAACGGAAAGTAAAGGGACGCGGTGATCTCTCAAGTCAGTTTCTCTGCAGCCTTACATGCTGAATCAGGGATTGTCACGCCTCTTTGAAACCGAAATGATATTATAATGATTTCTTTGGAATAAGCAAAACCTGAAAGCCCTGATTTAAATATACAGCAACTTATCGAGCCATAGTTATAGCAAAGAAGGCAAAATTTTATGAACATATTTTTTGGCGGGCTTTTTTCTGATACCTACTTGCCTGATAATTTTATTACCATAGGCGTGGTTCTGTTACTGGGCGCCCTGGGAAACGTCATTTCGGAAAAACTTAAATCGCCCAAGGTAGTTTTGTATGTAATAATCGGGCTCATCATCGGCAGATCCGGCATGAATTTTATTAACAAGGTTGCCTATGAACAGATTGAAATAATCAGTGTTTTTGCCCTGGCAATGATAGGCTTTGCCATAGGCGGTGAACTTAAATATGAGGGCATCAAAGAGTTGGGTAAAACCATACCCATAATCACTGTTTTTCAATCTGTGGTTACTTTTTCCCTGGTGCTTCTGGGAGTATTTTTTTTCACGAAAAACTGGGTTATTGCTCTCATTCTGGGGGCAATCGCATCCGCCACAGACCCTGCAGCTCCGGTAAATGTTCTATGGCAGTACGGCGCGCGTGGAGCCCTGACCACCACAATTATATCAGTGGTGGGCCTGGATGACGCCCTGACCCTCATTCTGTATGCTTTTGCCGGTTCCATATCCAGAGTTATTTTTACCGGCGGAGGTAACGTTTCTATTTTGAATATGCTTCTAATGCCATTGTTTGAAATTGGCGGTTCGTTATTGCTGGGCCTTGTTCTGGGGTTTGTCCTGCATAAAGCTTTAAAATATTTAAAAGGAAATAATGAAATTCTGATTCTTACTCTCAGCCTGGTATTGGGGTTGGCAGGCCTGGCCCGGCAGTTTCACATGTCCATGATTCTATCTTGCATGGCTGCCGGAATTTTCCTCATCAATGCCTCTCCCCGCAACCAGGTGATATTTGATTCCATCCATCAGTTTATTCAGCCTTTTCTGGTAATTCTTTTCGTTTTAGTGGGTTCTTTTCTGGATATTTTCAGCCTGAAACATATTGGAGTTATCGGCATTATTTATATTGTTACCCGCTCTATTGGTAAAATTCTGGGCTCCTGGACCGGTGCGGAAATTTCCGGAGCAAAACCCGAGGTGAAGAAATATCTTGGAGTGAGCCTGTTGTGCCAGGCTGGCGTAGCCATAGGCTTGGCAATGGAGGCAAGCCACAGCTTCGCCGCCGCCGGCCCCGAAGGCAGAAAACTGGCTGCCACCATTATGACGGTTACTGTTGCAACTGTATTTATCTTTGAAATCCTGGGCCCTCCCCTGGTAAAACATGCCATATTTAAAACCAGGGAAGTGGCCTGCAGTTTTCTGGAAGAAACCGGTGAAAAGTCAGAAGGCTGATCTTCATAAACAAACCAATGTAATTAGCAAAAAAACCTTTATTTTACGCTGTTTAGAAGGGTTTACTCGATAAACGGTAGAAACAGAAACTTCCTTTATTTTATGATTTAAAGAGTAAACCGATTTTCTGAAACGAATTGTATTGTTATGTTTGTAAAAAATCTGGAAATAGTTGGTTTCAAGTCTTTCGCTGATAAAGTCAGGCTGGAGTTTTCACCGGGTATTAATACTGTGGTGGGCCCCAACGGATGTGGCAAGAGCAACATAATTGACGCTTTCCGCTGGGTTCTTGGGGAACAGAAATTCAGCAAATTAAGAAGTAAAAATACCAGCGAGGTTATTTTTGTTGGCACAAAAAAAAGAAAGCCGGCAGGCCTGGCCCAGATTTCCATAACCTTTGACAACGAGGACGGAAAGATCCCCCTGGATACCCCTCAGGTATCTTTCGCCCGCAGGGTTTATTCCGACGGCGGGGGGCAATATCTTATCAATGGCAGAAACGCCAGGCTTAAAGACGTTCATGAGTTGATCGCCGACAC
This sequence comes from uncultured bacterium, assembly GCA_964607865.1. Lineage (GTDB taxonomy): Bacteria > Vulcanimicrobiota > JAJTBE01 > JAJTBE01 > CAZSLZ01 > CAZSLZ01. Next base: position 21,565 of record CAZSLZ010000022.1, on the reverse strand, counting down.
CGGCATAGGGTCCGGAGCCTTGTTCGTTTTATCCAACCAGGAAATAGACCGGATTCTCAGCAACGATTCCCAGGAACGCCGTTCCATTCTGGAGGAAACCGCAGGAATCAATAAATATCAATTGAGAAAAAAAGAAACTCTGAGAAAACTTGATGCCACCAATACAAATATAACCAGGCTCAACGACATTCTTCAGGAAGTGGGCAGGCAGCTGGAGTTTTCGAAAAAGCAACTTCGAAAATATCAGCGATACCAGAAAATTAAAATCAAACTTCAAAAACTTGAAGTTGAGTTGATTTTAAAGAATATCCAGGATATAGAAGTTGAGCAGAATCAATTGGATGCCAGGCTTGAAGAGTTGGAGCAGAAGAGAACCGAAGTTAATGGAGTTCTTGAATCTTTAAAATATGAAATAAATTCAGCGGAGTCAGATCGAAACCGTTGCCATATTGAGCTGGAAGGCATAAAGGAAAAATACCAGCAGGTTTCTCTTGAGCAGGAAAAACTGAGGGGGGATTCCCGCCTGATTCGCCAGGGAATTGAGCAATCAAGGAAATCTCTGGAAGAATATGAGCGAAACAGGGCGCAGTTTAAAGAACGAATTGAAAAGATAAACATGCGTATTGAAGAAGGGCAAAACCGAAAGAAGTGCCTGGCTGGTGAAAAAACTGAATTGGAAACCAGGTTTGAAGAAGCCCGGCAGAAATTGGAAAAGAAACAGTTGGATTACAGGTCGGTAACGGAAAAAATCCAGGTTCTGAAGGCTCAATTGTCAGAGATTGAACATAAACTTCAACTTCAGCAGATCCAGAAGGAAAACTATTCCCGCCAATTTAATGCTCTGGATAACCAGAAGAAAAACAGAGAAGAAAAACTGGTTAAAATTTCATCGGAGTTGAGTCAGGCAAAAGAAAAAATTGATGCCTGGAAAGAGAAACTTACCGGTATTTCCCAGAAAAAACAAGATAAGGAAAATAACCTGGCGAAATTTAAGAACTTATTGGAACAACTGGGTGAAGAGCAGGCAGAAAAACAGCTGCGTTATCAGAAACTAAAAGAGGTTATTTACAGCGAACAATCAGAGATTGGAGTGCTGATCCGTGAAGAGGAAGATTTCAGGGGGTTTTCAGGTGCATTTCGCCTTCTTATGAAACATAAGAACCAACTGCCCGAATTGGTCCCTGTGTATTCGGTTATCAAAATTTCATCTGAATATGACAATGCTATTGACGTGGCGCTGGGAGCCCATTTTCAATCGGTAATTACCGAAAACCGCCACGATGCCAACCTTTGTGTTAATTTTCTGAAAAAAGAAAGGGCAGGCAGGCTTACATTTTTCCCCTTGGATATGGACAGAAAGGCCCAAACCCTTCCCCACCTGCCACCCGGGTTGCCCGGTATTGTAGGATGGGCAAGAAACCTGATAGAAACCGACTCTCGATATCGAGACATTATCGATCATATCTGCGGAACCACCCTGGTAGTGAAAGACCTGGATTCAGCTTATTACATTTACGACCAGCAGAGAAAAAGCCGGGGTTACATTCCCAAAATGATTACTCTTGACGGGGATGTGGTAGAATATTCGGGCGCGGTGACCGGAGGCCGTTATCGTGTAGATCGTTCCCAGATTCTTTCCCGTACCCGGCGAAGAGAAGAACTGGAAAACCAGTTGCCGGATAAGATTCAGAGGGCTCAGAAATTGAAACAGAACATTGACACCCTTGCCCGGACATTAACTGAAAAACACAATAAAAGTAAGAACCTGGCGGGGGAATTGTTAACTCTGGAAAAAGAGGAACGGAATCTGGAAGGCCAGCTGAAAATATATTCAGATTTGACAAGCCGGGGTGAAGAAGACAGGCTGTTGTCAGCCAGAGAACTTGATGAAACCGGTGAAAGAATGGCAGAGCTCAAAGCTGGCATGGATGAACTTGCCGGTAATATTGATGATTATAACGATGATATAAAAAAGCGACAGAAGGAACTTGAACGCATCGAGGTTGAGAATAGCTCTGCAATGGAAGAACTGGAGAATTTAGAAAATATTCTTGAAAACCTGAAAAAAGAAAAAAGCAGCCTGAAGAGTATGGAAACCACTTTGGAAGCCCAGTTGAGAAATGATCGGGACCATCTTGATGAGTACAGGCAGGATTTTGAGGGTATTGAAAATGAAATTCTGTCCCGGCAAAAAGAACTGGATAAAAAAGAGAAAGAATTACGGGAAGTTTTGAATAAGGAATCGGTATTGAAGCTGAAATATAACAGTCTGAAGCTTGCCCTGGAAACATCTCAGAAAGAAACCCTGAGTTATGATGAAAAACTGGCAGGCTTGAAGAACCGGTTGATAGAACAGGAAACCCGGCGAAGCAGGCTGGGTGAATTAATTAATAAAAGCAGTATTGAAAAAATTGAAATTAAAAGCCGGTTGAATTATAAAAACGAACGTCTGAAGGAATTTCCGGAGGATATAAGGTCTTCTGTGGGGAAAATTAATGAGAACTCCATAGAGTTGGATGAAGCCATTGAAAAGACCCGAAAAACTCTGGCAAATTTTGACAGCATCAATTTTTCGGCCCAGGAAGAATATGAGGAACACAAGCAGCGGTATGATTTTTTAAGTTCCCAGATAGAAGATTTGAAAGAAGCTGGCCAGGGTTTGAGAGATATTATAAGGGATATGGACAGGGTAAGCCTGAAAGCTTTGGAAGAGACATTGGAGAAGTTGAATATACATTTCCAGAAGCTTTTCACCAAAGTATTCAGGGGCGGTACAGCAAGTGTGTTTTTCACCGAGCCTGAAAACAAGCTGGAGTCGGGTATAGATGTTCAGGTTCAACCTCCGGGAAAAAGAACCACCAATATGGGGTTACTATCCACCGGGGAGAAGTCCCTGACAGCGGTTACTTTTCTGTTTGCCCTGTTATCTATAAAGCCCGGCCCGTTTATCCTTCTGGACGAACTTGATGCCCCTCTGGATGAATCGAATGTGGAAAAAATTGCCGAGTTGATCCGGGAGTTTTCTGAAAACAGTCAGTTTGTGGTGGTGACTCACAATAAAAAGACAATGGAATATGCGGATACACTTATGGGTATAACCATGGAAGAGCCGGGTGTTTCCAGGGTGGTATCGGTGAAATTTGAAGATGTGAATGAATTTACTGACAGCCGGGAGCCGGCGAAAATTTAAAGGAAGTGAAACATATGGCCAGCAGGTTGGTTAAAAGTGTTAAAGAAAATAATTTTTCCCTGGTAGTGAGCATTCCAAAAAACGACCTGGAACTGGCACAAGCTGCAGAGAAAGCCGGCGCCGATGGAATAAAGGTTCATTTGAATGTGGGGCATTTTGCCAGCGGCACGGATTTTGGCAGTTGGCAGAAAGAAAAGAAAGCTGTTTATGACATACTGGCCGGGGTTTCCATACCTGTGGGCATTTTGCCCGGCGCCGATGTGGTGGCGGAAAAGAACGAAATTGTGGATGCCCTTCAAATGGGTATCGATTTTATTGATTCCTTTGCCCATAATTTTCCGGTTTATTTGTGGGGGCTGGAAGAGCCGGGAAAGATGGTGGCGGTAAATCAGGGTTATAACAGGCAGCAAGTTGAAGCCCTGGATAAATTGGGAACCGACATCTTCGAGGCTACACTTCTTACCCACGAAGATTACGGCAAAGATTTAACCCTGAAAGACCTGGCTTTATATGGAGAATTATGTTCATGGACTGAAAAACCGGTGCTTATACCAACCCAGAAAAAAATAAAACCGGGAGAAGTCAGGTATTTAAAACAGGCGGGCGCCAGTGGCATAATTATAGGCGCTGTGGCTACCGGCCACACGCCGCTGGGGTTGTTTGAAACAGCTCATTATTTTAAACAGGCTATAAATAGACTCTAAAGGGTGGTTAAAATGGGGAAAAAGTTTTCAGAAATTATATTGTCAATTGTTTTTGTTTTTATTGTAAACCTCAATGTTTTTGCCAATTCGGCAGAAGACTATGTTAACCTTTATCAACAGTTGATTTCTCCTTACAACCCACAAAATGTTATTCCCTTACTGGAGAAAAACCGCCAACTGCTGGATGAAAATTTCATCTCGACTCTGGAGGATACTTCTAACGGTTATCTGGAGAAAAATAATAACATTCTGGCAATTCAGGATTTAAGCATTTTAGCCGGTGTTTATCATCTTAGAGGCGATCAGAAACAAGAAGCTGAAATTTTATTGCAACTCTCTGATATGTATATCGAACTTTTTCTTTATAAGGGAGCCGGGAAAAGCCTGGAGAGGCTGGGAGAGTTAGAAGAAGGTTTGAAGGATCCCCTGATAACCGCCCGTGTGTTGTCCGACCAGGGCCTGCTCAATTTCAGGCAATTCAATTATGATGAAGCAGCCCGAAGCATTGAAAAATCTCAGAAAATTGCTCAAAAACAAGGTTTCAAAGAGGTGCAATCTAAGAATTTAAGGGTGTTGGGAAATATCGCCTATGTTGAAAACCAGCCCGAAAAAGGCGAGGAGTATTATCAGGAATCGATAAAATTGGCAAGAGAGGCTGTAAATAATGAATTGCTCTTGAAAACATATATGGTTTATTCAGTCAGGCTTGCTCAGAATAGAGATTTTGCCACCATGGATGAGAATTTTATTCAACTGGGCAATTATTTCCTGGCTGAAAAGGATCCGGTAAAATATGCCAGAACATTGGAGGGCAGGGCTGAGCTGGCAAAAAAAAGGCTGCAGGGGCAGGAATACAGGTCATTGCTGGAACAGGCCCGGCAAATATACATGGAGCAACAGGCTTATACCCGGGAAGCCTCTGTTCTTGTTAAACTTGCAAGAAATAGTTCTTTTCAAAGACATCATCAGGAGGCTATGGAACAGTTACAGGAAGCCCGCTATCTTTTTAACCGTGACGGGAACATACCCGGATATTTAAATGTCATTTCCCAGCTTGCTTATTTGAATTTTCTGATGAATAATTATGAAAAAGCAATCGGTTATGCTGAGGAAGCAAAAGAAGGTTATTCTGTTCTTGGTTTAAGAAGCCTGGAGTATGTTGCTGTCAGGTTTCTCATTACTGCAAACAAGAAAACAGGCAACCCGGAAGAAGTCGAAAAATATGAAAAAGAACTGGAAGAATTAAAACAGGAAATTGGTAAAAAGAAAATTGCCAGGATTAATAGTTTTTTTGCCAGGCAGAATTCAGATATGAAGAATAAAAAACCCGGAAACAACAGGTTTTTTAAGAGACCCGGCCGGAAAAGATAGTTATACTGATTCCCAAAAACTTTAATGTTTGTTGAAGGAAAAAAACGAAATCTACACATAATTCGTCATCACGGGCATTCGCAGGATGTGTTGTGATCTCTGTACCATTCAGGTAAGTGGGGTGGGAACCAACCTGATCTAAACTGAGGTTGCCACGGTTTCTGCGAAACCTCGCATGACGCAATGGCGGGCTATGGAAATGTGACGGACTTTGGGGAAACAGAATAATATGTTGTTTTGGAGGCGCAATAATGGAACATAAGATTACACTTACAGTAAACGGAAAAAAAATTCAAAAATATGTGAAAAGTAATACAACTCTGCTCGGTTTTCTTCGGAATCAGCTGGAGCTCACCGGCGCCAAGGAAGGCTGTGGCGTCGGCGAATGCGGAGCTTGCACCGTAATTATGAATGGAAAAACGGTAAGATCCTGCCTGGTACTTGCTGTGGAAGCTGACGGCAGTGAAATAACCACCATCGAGGGAATTTCCAGAAACGGTAAACTCTCACCGGTTCAAGAAGCCTTTGTGGAAACCGGAGCTGTGCAGTGCGGTTTTTGTATTCCAGGCTTTGTCATGGCGGGAGAACACCTGCTGGAGAAAAATCCGGACCCCACAAAGGAAGAAATTCTTGAAACCTTCAGCGGGCATCTTTGCCGGTGTACCGGTTATGTGCAAATAATGGAGGCAATGGAAAAAGCCAGGGAAAAAGTAAAAAAAACAGGGGCCTGAATGATGAAAACCGCCAGATTTATAACTATTCTTTCTTTATTAATGGTATTATCGCTTGTTTGGGGCTGGACAGAAGAAAACAGAAAACCTGAAAATGAGTTTGAACTTTACAGGAAGTTAATTCTTGCCAGAAATACAGATTCCCGCCAAAATTTGTTAACAGAAAACCCTGAGTTAATAAAGGAAGCTTTCGTTCTGGCGCTGCAGAATGTAATAACAAAGTATAAGGCTACACACCAATATGAAGCTCTTGAAAAAAACCAGGAAATTCTGACAGAAATTTACAGTTTGAAACATAATTCCCAACTTACCCATACCCTCTTTGAGCTTGGAAGAACCCAGTTAATTTTACAGAAATTCTCTGCGCCGGTTCAAACTTTTAATTCAGCTCTTGACTCGCTGCAAAACCACAATGACCCGGAACTGAAAGCCAGGATTTTCACTCACCTGGCCCAGGCTTACCTGGTTCTGCCCGATTATGAAAATGCCGATAAATACGCTTTGCAGGCTCTGGCATTATCCCGGAAAAATCAATATAAAAGTTTGATGGCAGAAAATTATAGAACCCTTTCAGTACGCAATGCTGAAACCGGGAACCCTATGTATGCCGGGGAACTGTTCCGGCAGGCTCTTTCTTTTGCTGAAGAATCCGCATTGACTGAAGTTGAACTTAACATTTATCAGGCGCAATTCAAAACAAATTTAAAAAATACCCAATTTGAAAATGCTGAAACAGCGCTGGATGAGTTGGAAGAAAAAATACCCGGAAATAATACTATATTAAAGGCCCGGTTATTGAAAGCCCGGGGGTTGCTTCTGATGAGAAAAGCGCAGCAATAAAGAGAAACAGCCCAAAGGCATATCTGAGAAACCAATATTGGGAAGATGCCATCAGTAATTTTGAAGAATCAGCGGAGCTTTTTAAAGCTTCGAACCTGTTTATTGAAGAAGGCAGAGTACTGGTTCATACTGCCCAGTGTTACGCTCTTATCGGCCACAGCAACAATTCTGCTGATACTCCTCAGTATTATGAAAAAGCCGTTGAAAAACTGAAGACAGCCCGGTATTTATTTAACCGCGAGGGAGCAGTTCAGGATTATATTGACACTCTAATGTATCTATATTTTTACTATGGAATGTTAAACAAAGATAACCTGGCAGTTAAATATCTGAAAGAAGCTTTAAAAAGTTACCAGGCCCTGAATTTCGAACCTGGAATTTATATTTCTTTCCTGATGTTGTCCAGTTTTGAACAGGACAGAGGCAGGGAAAAGGAAGCTGAAAAATATTTTAAAAAAGCCAGGGAGATTATTACCAGAGCTGCCAGAAACCCGAAGCAGATAAATATGATAAACATTTTTCTGCAAAAATATATAATTCTGGGACAAAATATTCCCGACGCCGAAGATAAAATAGAATTTAAGAATAACTAAAATTAAAACTTTGGAATGAAGGAAATAATTGATTTTCTTTAGAAAAATATTTTGACAGGGGAATCTCTGGAAAGGTGGGGGTTTTATGGAACTCGAAAAAGTCAGGCAAAAATGGAAGGATTACAACCAATCTATAATTGATAAATTTTGTAAAATCAATAACTTCAGTGAAAATGACAAACAAAAGCTCAATTATTTCGGGGTAGATTACCTGATAGACTTCGAATCGGAATTAGATGAAGACCCCGACAACGAAGACGGAGGAATTTTAACACTGGATACCGTTACCGCCGGCTATATAGACAGCTTCATGGGAAGATGGTATATTCAGAACACCCCGGATCTGGATGAAAAAGATTTTATAAAACTTCTGGAATTGCTTCAAAAACTTTATAGTTATTTAAAAACTGAAAAACTCTACAAGGAAAAAGCAGCACAATACCAAAAACTGAACCGCAGGCTGGAAAACAAGAAAAAATACCTGAAGCGCTTTAAGGAGTTCAAGAAAATCCAGCTGGAAAAGGATGACGAGGAAAAATACCTCGATTTAATGAGGGAATGGGAATATGAAGACTTGATTTAACTGACCTTCACATACACAGCTTTTGATGAAGCCAGGGTTTTTCCGGCTTCATTCTTTATTTTGCAGGAAGCTTTAAACTTTTTTTCTTCTTTTTCATCAATTTTGCCCGTAATTGTAATTTTTTCATCTACTCTGGCGGGCCGGAGGAAACGGGTATCCATCCGGGATGTTACCACCATATCGCCCTGTTCAATAATAAGTTTTGCCATGGCCTCGTCCATCAGGGTGAATAAGATTCCCCCATGCACCATATTGTGCCAACCCTGATGCTCTTTTTTGGGAATAAACTCAACAGTAACTTTGTTTTGTTTATAATTAAGTTTCATATTCAAACCTATGGGGTTCTCGGGCCCACAGGCAAAACAATATCTGTCATCGGTTAAATCCATAATGTGTCCCCTTGTTTTATTCCTTACCCACTTCCTGAAGCAGTTCTTCTTTTTCCACATCCTGGAGAGCATCCAGCAGAGGATCCAGGTTGCCTTCCAGAACACCTTCCAGGTTGTGCATGGTAAAACCAATGCGGTGATCGGTAATTCGGGATTGAGGAAAATTGTAAGTTCTTATCTTTTCACTGCGGGCGCCGGTCCCTACCTGCAGTTTCCGGGTGGAGGCAATCTCCTTTTCCTGCTCCTGAATTGCCATCTCCAATAATTTGGTTCGTAAAAGGCGCATAGCTTTTTCCCGGTTCTGCCGCTGGGAACGTTCATCCTGGCAGGTTACCACAATACCCGTTGGTTCGTGGGTTATTCTTATGGCGGACTCGGTGCGGTTCACGTGCTGGCCACCGGCGCTGGAAGCGCAGTAAGTGTCTATCCTTAATTCGTCGGGATTTATCTGTATATCCACATCCTCAGCTTCGGGTAACACCGCAACCGTCGCTGTCGAGGTATGAATCCTGCCGGAAGCTTCGGTGTCGGGAACCCGCTGGACGCGGTGAACCCCGGATTCAAATTTGAACCGTGCATAGGCTCCCTTGCCCTTAATGCCTAATACAGCTTCTTTTACCCCGCCTAATTCAGTTTCGTGCATATTTACAATTTCAGACTTGAACCCTTTTTGTTCGGCATAGCGAAGGTACATACGGGTGAGGTTGGCAGCGAATAAGGCTGCTTCATCGCCACCTGTGCCCTGGCGGATTTCCATAAGAATATTCTTGTCGCCGTAGGGGTCTTTGGGCAGCATCAGAATTTTGATTTCCTGCTCCAGTTTATCCAATTCATTTTCCAATCGCTCTTTTTCATCTTCCATATAAGAAACCATATCGGGGTCTTCTTCTATTTCAATCATGGTTTTGGCGTCTTCAAGTTCATCCTGGGCCTTGTGAAATTTTTTGGCAAGGTTTACAATATCTTCAAGGTCAGATCTTTCCTTGGATAACTGTTGCAATTTATTAGAATCTGAGATAATCTCGGGCTCGCACAATTGCTTATTTATTTTGGCAAATTTTTCTTCTATTCGTTGCAGTGATTCCAACATAAATATTTCCTCCAGAAAAATTACAACAGGCTTAATAATAAATAATTATCAAGCCCATCATGTAATAATGGTCAAATTCCATTAATTTTTATTCAGTTATAAACATTTTGCGTTAGCGCAATCCTCGGGTATTACCTGCAGTTTATAATTAATTTTTTTTAACTTGTCAGGAATTTCATGGCACTGCCGGCACCGGGCCTCATAGGATTCACAGGCGCCTACCTGAATGACCGGGCCGTTTGCGGCTGCGGGCATGCCGTTTATAAGCCGCTGTGACCGGGAAGCTGGTCGGCCGCATTTTATGCAGATAGCATGGAGTTTATCCACACTTTCAGCCATAGACATAAGAATAGGCATAGCGCCAAAGGGTCTGCCCAGGTAATCCTGATCCAGCCCGGCGAGAATTACCCGCTTGCCCTTGTTAGCTAATTTATCGCATAACTGGGGCAGGGCGTCATCAAAAAACTGGGCTTCGTCAATACCTATAACCTGGCAATCTTCTTCCAGTAATTCCACAATCTGGGAGGTATCCCTGACCGCAAAAGCATTATATGTAAATCCACTGTGGGAGGTTACTTCCATTTTATGAAACCTGTCGTCCAGGGAATGCTTGAATACTACAACCTTTTGCCGGGCAATGGAAGCCCGCTTTATGCGGCGAATCAACTCCTCGCTTTTTCCACTGAACATACTGCCGCAGATAACTTCAATTGAACCGTCGGGGCAGCCTTCGAACATGATAATTCCCCCTTGAATGTTGTACTGTTAATATGGGTACTGTTAACGCAAAAAGTAAAAAACTTGCCATATCACCCGGACAAACCGGCTTCAGGCAAGTTTTTATCTGGTTACACTTCGATTTCGTTACTTTTAAGACCGAAACGACGGCGGAATTTTTCTACCCGCCCTTCCTTACCGCCGGTAAAAGCTTTTTGCTTTCCGGTGTAATAAGGATGGCACTGGGAGCAGGTTTCCACTCTCAGGTTTTCCTGGGTGGAAAGGGTATCGAAACTGTTTCCGCAACCGCAAGTAACCGTAGTTTTAAAAACCTTAGGATGAATTTTCTCCTTCATCTGAAACACCTCAATTTCAACTGTTTGATAATAATTATTTTACTCTGAAAGCCAGAAATGTAATTAATAAAGATAAAACAATATAGCCAACGGCAACATAACTGGTCCATTCCTGTAAATGCTCGTCCAGGCCTTTCTTGCCCTTGAATACCGAAGAAGAACTGCCGCCGATGATTCCCGACAGGCCCTCGCTCTTGGTGGTCTGCAGTAACACCGCCACCACCAAAGCCAGGCACACCACAAAGTAAATTATTAATAAAATAGTATGCCAGGGGGTATGCTCAAACTGTTCCATAGGAACAGGGCTGGCGGTCATCTCGGGGCTGGTCGCCTGGGCCAGCATTAACTGGGCCCGGTTTAGTACAAACTGCCACATATTTACAACTCCTTGTGTAACTTGTCAAAATAAGTTTGGGCTTTTTTCTTTACATTAAAAAAAAACCCTTCAAAGGTCAATGTCCATTATATATATTCCTCACCATGAAGTCAATATCTATTTCAACTTATTTTATTCCACTTTCATTTTATCTACTATCTCAATTATCTTCTCCACTATGTGGAAATAAGAGTCAAATAAATATTGCATCTCCTGCTTTAATGGATTGTTTCCCCCGCGTTTCAACTTCAGAACCTGTTCCAATACTTCCAGATCCAGGTTAAATACCCGGGCAATATCCTTAATTATTTCTTCCTTCTTGGCAGGAGGCTCCTGGCCTTTCAATATTAACAGCGCCGATAACAAATGAGAAAAACCTGAAAAATTTGTTACCAATATATTGCGTAAATCACCGGCGGTATAACTGCTCAGCACATACTCCCGGCTGATTCTGAAAATCAAATTTCTCAACTGCATTTCCAGATCATTCCTTAAATTGTTAACCTCAATTTCCATCCCCTCAAACAGGTCGGGGCCTATAAGGGCGCAGTGATGCCTTTTTACATCCAGATACTTAATAGGAAAAACATCGGCGGCATCCTTTATATGATTTACATCAGTCAGAAAAGTACTGATTTTATTGGCCCGCTGAAACCGCTTGACTGTGGAAGCCACCTTCTGAATTATCTCCGGGGATATTCGTTTCACAATTAAAAAGACATTTATATCTGATGCTCCAGGAAAAAAATTGTCTTTGACTACTGAACCGTAAACCGTAAGAGCAAAAATATCTTCGCCGACAAGGCGCTGCATATGCTTTATATAAAAACCCAGGGCTTCTCTGTCCTTCTGCCCGAGAGAATTTAATTTTTCATTTTCAAGATTCATAAATATCCTTCCCGGTAATTTTTCAATCTATATTCATTTCTTGGAAATTTTATATTTACCTATTGACAAATAGTATAAATTAATCTAAAATAACTACGATTTAACCGATCGGTTAAACCAATTGGTTAATAACTGAATTGTCAGGAAGTGAAATTTTGGAAACTCACCAGGGACAGGAAGTAAAGGAAAAAATCCTATGGGCTGCCACCGGCCTTTTTGCCCGGCGGGGGTATCATGGGGCTTCCATGAAGGGTATAGCTGAAGCTGCCGAGGTTAACAAAGCTTCCTTATTTTATTATTTCACCTCCAAAAATAATTTATATTCCACTGTATTCCAGAATCTTTACGATAGTTTCATTCACGAATTGAAACAGGCTGAACAAAGTTCCCATGATATTCATAAAAGGATGGAAAACTTGCTTAGGGCTTATATGAAGCAATTTTCTGAAAGCCGGCAGTTTGTAAAACTGTTTATTCGGGAATTCCTGGACGGTGAAGGTACCTTGAAAAAACCGCCCCAGGAATTTGTGGAAGATTTGCGGAGGCCTTTGCTGGACCTTTTCAGAGAGGGAAAGCAGGCAGGGGTTTTCGGCAATATTGATGAGGAGTACCTGTCTATGGCCATTGTGGGCAGTTTGCAGGTTTTTTACCGGTTGCCCTTAAAAATTGCCGATGAAATACAGGACGAAAAAGTATTTGAAACCATAATGAATTTATTGAAAAACGGAATTTACCCAGGGAGCGATAATTAATGAATCTTTTATGCAGAAACTATTGCTTTTTTATAATAACATTAATTGCAATTTTAATTTCAAGCATTTTGCCGGGTTGGTGCCAGGCAGAAGATACCAGAATTACTCCCTTTAATGAAGCTGTTCAAATGAGGTTGCGCCAGGGTAAGGAAAAAGTGAAAATGCAGACCAGGGTTGAGCCTGAAGTAATTCAAGCCACTCCGGTTATTGAAAAAGTTCAGCAGGAAGACCCCGATGTTCTGGTTCAATTCGACAATATAGCAAGATTAAAAGAAATACTGCTGGAATCCAAAACCGGAGAAAAGTTTACGCCGGAGCTGGAAGCTATGCTGGAGATGGCATTGAAGGATTTGTCAGTCAGTAAGGCAGTACAGATAGCATTGGTCTTGAATCCCCAGCTTCTCAACGCCGAGTCCCAGGTGAAGGAATCGGTGGGAGTATATAACGAGGCAAAAAGCAACATGAATTTCAAGCTTAACACCAATGCCACCTATGCCCGCATCGATCCGGTAGCTGTAGCTGAGTTTCAGTTCAACCCCAATGAACCTCCTGCAGAAATTGAATTGGGCAAGCATAATAACTGGTCAGGCAAGCTTATTCTGGAAAAAGTAATAAGTACTTTCGGCCAACTGGAAAACAGCATTGCCGCTGCCAAACTGCGGATGTTATCACAGCAGCAGCGAAGAGAAGGCGTTGTTCAGGATGTTATTCTTTCAGTCAGGGAAAGTTATTTTCAGTTACTCAAAGCCCAGGGCCTGGTAAGAATTGCCGAGGAAAATAAAGTTATTGTTGAACGGCAGTTGAAAATAACCAGGGATATGTTTGATGCCGGTGTGGTGCCCAATTTTGATGTGCTCCGTTCTGAACTTCTGTTGTCCCGCGCCGAGCAGGGAGTTATCACAGCTAAAAATTTCCGGGATATATCCCGGGCCGCCCTCCTGAACCAGCTCGGGCTTGCCAGAGATTATCCAATGAACCTGAATGATGAATTTGTAATTCAACCCCTGGATATTGATATTTTGCAGGCCCAGGAAGTTGCCCTTCAGAACCGTCCAGAGATAAAAGCTGCCATTCTGGCAGTGGACGCATTGAAACATACAGTCAAAGCTGCCAGAAGCGGCAAAGCTCCTACTCTGGCATTTTCGTCAACTTACGAGAATAAAACCACTGCTGGCCTTTCCGCTGTGCCCAATACCTTTACCCAGGCTTTAGTTTTAAGTTTTCCCATTTTTGACGGAGGACTTACCCACGCCAGGGTTCAGCAGGCGGAAGCTGCCCTTACTCAGGTTGAAAGTTCTCTGGCTCAATTATATCTTGGCTTGAGGCTGGAAGCGAAGCAATCGGTATTGACCCTGAAGGAGCTCAGCGCTAAATTGGAAGCGGCTGAGAAAGACGTGGTTACAGCCCAGGAAGGTTATGACATAGGAATGTTGAGATATGAAAACGGTTTATCCACCAGCGTGGAATTGGACGACTCGTTAAGACTGTTGAATGAAGCCAAAATTAACTATTTAAATGTACAATATGATTATTTAACATCTTTGGCCAGATTGGAAAAAGCTACTGGCACCATCTGGAAAGGGGAAACAGAATGAACAGAATCAGGAATTATTTGATTATAGCAATTATTGTAGCATTTGCCCTTGGTTTAGCGGGTTGCGGGCCCGGCGAACAGCAGGCTGAGGAATTCAGGGTGCCGGTAATGCTAAGTGAAGTTACCACCGGTGATATCGAGGAAAGTTTCATCTTCGTCGGTACTATAAAACCTGAACGTTTTGTGGATGTTTATTCCAAATTGGCTGCCAAGGCCCGCACTGTATATGTGGAAGAGGGCGATTTTGTCAATAAAGGCGATTTACTGGCCAAATTGGATGATGACGACCTGCAGGCCCAGCTTCGCCAGGCGCTGGCCGGTGTTTCTGTGGCCCAGGCAAAATTGAACAAGGCTTCTTCTGGTTATGAGTTGACCGAAACATCTACCGATATTCAGATTCAGGTGGCACAAAAAGGCGTGGTTCAGGCCAGGGAAAATGTTGCCCAGGCCGAGTCGAGCTTTAGTAATACACAATTGACCTATAACAGAATGAAAACCCTTCAGCAGAAAGGCGCCGTGGCTCAACAGGCTCTTGATCAGGCAACCACTCAATTTGAGGTTGCCAGAAGCCGATTGGAAGCTGCCCGGGCCCAGCTGGAGCAGGCAAAAAAGAATTTGGAGTTGGCCAAAGCCAATACCCTGCAGAAAGCAATGAGTATTAATGACCGCCAACTGGCGGCGGCCAGTTTGAGCCAGGCTGAGGCCAATGTGGATTATTTGCAGACAATGATTTCCTATACCCAGGTATTGGCGCCCATCAGCGGTTATATAACCGCACGCGATGTTGAACCTGGCCAGTTGGTTTCCCCTGGCGATAAGCTCTCTATATTCAGAATAACTGATAACAGTAATGTTTACCTGGAAGCCGATGTGCCTGAATCTAAAATTACCGGAGTTACCAGGGGCAAAGAAGTGGAAATAAACATTGACGCTCTGCCCGAAAGTAAGTTTACGGGCAATGTGGACACTGTGATTCCCAGTGTGGATCCTTTATCCCGGACTTTCAAAATCAAGGTCAAGGTTCAGAATAAGGACAACCTTATTAAGAGTGGCATGACCGGTGTGGGAACGCTGGTGTTGAATACTTATCAGGGAGTTGTAGTTCCCAGGGAATGGCTGAAGGTTATTGAGGGAGACTTTTATGTGGTAAAGATTAGAGAAGAAAATGGCGAAAAGATTGGTTATCATGAAAAAGTCGATGTCGGTTTTCACAACGAGCGTAGAGCCCTTATAAGAGAAGGCGCCCAGGCCGGAGAAATGGTGGTAACAAGCGGTCAGGCTACTATTTCTGATGGCGACAAAGTATTGATTAAAGAGAAGCAGAATTAATATAGAAGCAGGTGAAATCCAGTGAATCCTTTCGGTTTTTCTGTAAGAAGGCCCGTTACAGTAAGCGTAATTGTAATAGCATTAATAATAATCAGCATTACCTTTATACCCCGCCTGGGTATTGAGGGTTTTCCCAATATTGATATTCCAGTCATTGCTGTAACCACAATATATCGTGGCGCCGGCCCTGAGGAAATTGAAGAACAGGTTACCATGACCATTGAGGAAGCTGTGGGTAGTGTAGGCAATATTGATGTGATTGAATCCGTATCTCAGGATAATTTATCTCTGGTGATTGTGGAATTCAATTACGGCACCGATATGAACGCTACTGCCGCTGATGTGCGGGAAAAGATAGACAAGATAAGAAATGAGCTTCCTGAGGAAGCTGAGTTGCCCATTATTCAGAAAGCCGACCCGTCAGATTCGGCGGTGGTCAGGCTAACCCTGTCTGATAAAAACATTAATCTTCGCAGGTTAAGGTCTTATTCCCGCAATGTGATAAAAAAAGAATTAGAAAAAGTTGCAGGTGTGGCTTCTGTTGATATCTCCGGTGGTATCGAGCGGGCTTTTATTGCAAAGGTTGACAGAAACCGGCTGGAAGCTTTGAATATTCCCGTATCCCAGGTTGCCCAGGCAATATCTCTGGAGAATGCCAATATTCCCATGGGCCGAATAAAAACTGATGAACTTGAATTCAGTGTTCGTTCCATTGGGGAATATGATGATCTTAAGGATTTCAAAAACACTTTAATAACAACTATTAGTGGCCAGCCTGTTTATTTGAGAGACATTGCCACTGTGGTTGACGGAAATAAGGAAATCAGAACCAGGGCGCGGGTTAACGGTATCCCCTGTGTGTCTATTTCAGTTAAAAAGAATACCGATGCCAACCTGGTAAGGGTGGCAGATGCAATAAAGGAGAAAGCCGATGAATTAAAGCCACAATTACCCAAAGGTTTTGAGTTACTATTGGCTTATGACAGATCGGAACAAATTAAAAACACCATAAAAACCTTACAGGAAAATGCCCTTCAGGGTGCGATTCTGGCTGTTCTGGTGGTTTTATTCTTTCTGGGGTCTATCCGTTCAACTTTCGCCATTGCCATTTCGATTCCCGTTTCAGTTCTGGTGGCTATGTTGTTGCTTTATTTCAGCGGCAACACCATTAATATGATAACTTTGGTGGGATTTATTCTTGTGGTGGGAAATATTGTGGACTCTTCTATTGTGGTATTGGAAAATATATATCGGCATCTGGAAGAGGGAGAGTCTCTCGTGGAAGCTGCTGTTAATGGCGCCAGCGAGGTGGGTGAAGCCATATTTGCGGGAGTAATGACCAGTATTGTGGTTTTTATTCCTCTGTTTGTAGTTTCGGGTTTGGCGGGACAGATATTTACCCCACTGGCACAGACTTTTATTTTTGCCTTGCTGTGTTCGCTGGCTTCGGCTGTTTTCGTGGTACCTATGTACTGCTCTCGTTTTATGAAAGGCGAGGTAAAATTAAAACACAATAAAAAAAGCCTGACCGGCAAATATAATTTATGGTGGACAAAAACTTTTGATAAAGTCAAAGACACCTACACCCGGATGTTAGCATGGTGTATGAACAACCGTGGCTGGGTTGTCTTTATTGCCTTTGGCACTTTTGTTCTTTCTATTGTCCTGACACAGTTTGTTCCTACCGAGCTTCAGGGAAAATGGGACAGGGGCGACTTTCTTGTAATGGTGGAAACCCCGGTTGGTTCATCCATTGAAAGAACAGATAAGGTTGTTACAGATGTGGAAAATTTTGTGATTGAAAATACCCCGGAGTTGGATACAGTAATTGTTGATGTGGGGCAGGGGCCTTCGGGAGGCGAAGGCGCCAACCGTGGAAGCGGTGAGGTGCCAAGGTTGGGAGGCCTTACGGTTACACTGAAATCAGCGGAATATCGCCAGAACAATAATATGAGAAGTATGTATGAAGTTCAGGATATGATTACAGAAAGGTTTCAGAACTATGCTGGCGCCCAGATCCAGGTTCAATCTGTTTTTAATATTTCCGGAAAAAAGCCTATCGAAATTCTTATCCGAGGAAATGATCTGGATAAACTTTCCGAATTGGCACAAGGTTTAAAACAGGAACTGGAAGTTGTAAAAGGGTTGAAAAATTTGGATACCAATTACAGGCCCGGCGCTCCTGAATTCAAGGTTCTTATTAACCGGCAAAAAGCCGGCCAGCTTGGTTTGAAAACCAACCAGGTAAACAATATAATAAGAATTCTGTTGTCTGAGGATGAGGTAAGTACTTTTCGTGAAGAAGGCAACGAGTATGAAATTTTTGTTCAACTTCCCGAGGAACAACGCAATTCAATAGAAAAGATCAAAACACTGAAGTTTCTGACCCCCATGGGAAAACAGGTAACCCTGGCGGATATCGCCGAAGTCAAATCTTCTTATGCCCCTGCCAGTATCAACCGCCGGGACCGTACCCGGTATGTATCGGTTCAGGCCGACCTTACCGGCAGGGTTCTATCTGAAGTTCTTGCGGATATTCAACCTATACTCGATAAACTGGAATTACCCACTGGATATACCTATGTAATAGCGGGTGAAGCCCAGGAACAACAGAAAATATTCGGTGAAATGTTTCTGGTGATGCGTCTGGCAATTATTCTGGTTTATGTGTTTCTGGCAATTCAGTTTGAATCTTTTATTCACCCCTTTACTCTCATCCTGGCAGTACCTCTGGAGTTGGTTGGTGTTTTCGGTTCGTTGCTGATTACTCAATCTACCCTGTCCATGTTCACCCTGCTGGGAGTTATCATGCTGGTGGGTGTGGTGGTAAATGCTTCGATTGTTTTAATTGATTTTATTATTCAAAGGAAAAAGACTGGCTTATCTACCCGTCAGGCGGTATTAGAGGCTGCGCCGTTAAGGTTGAGGCCGATACTTATGACCGTGGGAACCACAGTAATTGCCGTATCCCCACTGGCGCTGGGTTTCAAAGCTGGCGCTGACCTGTTTCAACCCCTGGCAATAAGCACCATAGGTGGCTTGCTGACTTCCACAGCGCTTACCCTGTTAATTATTCCTGTGGTCTATTCCATTTTTGAAGATTTAATCGAAAAATTTACTAAAAAAACTTCAGAAAAAAGCGATTAATTAAAAGTATATTATAAATACTTTGTAAATACAACAGTAGAAGGAAATAAAAACGGTGAAAAACCACACTAATATAGTGAAAAAAGTAACAATATAAAACATGTTGAAGGAATAATCTAAGTTTTAATGAATAATTACAAAACAGAATTAAATAATTAATATAAATTTTAATAGGTAATCCCCAACCCATCCCCCTATTATACTCATAGTGGAAGTCGGATGTCTAACATCCGACTTTTTTTTGATCTCCTCTTTTAATATAATAAAAAAGAGCCATCCTTTTTGGGACAGCTCTTTTTTTATTATATTATTTTTTATTATTCAAAGGCGAAATCAGGGCCACCCAGAGGTTTTAGAGGCGGAATAACACCGATATCATCCACTTTCTGTTTTTCCTCTGCAGTTTCTTCTTCTTTTTCTATAGAGATGCCATCTACAGGATTAGCCTTCTTTTTAACCAATTCATTGAGCTCCTGTTCTTCTACCACTTCTTTATCCAGCAGCATTTCCGCCAGCTTGTCCAATAATTCCCTGTTTTCCAGAAGAATTTTTTTGGCATGCTGATAACAGCCTTCGGCAATCTCCTTGACTTCCTTATCTATCTTATTAGCTATACTGTCGCCATAGTTTCTTTCTTCCATAATATCCCGGCCCAGAAAAACCTGGTCTCTCTGATGCCCAAAGGTTATTGGCCCTAAATCGTCGCTCATACCGAACTTGGTAATCATCTGGCGTGATACCTGAGAAGCCTTTTTCAGGTCGTTACTGGCACCGGTAGTAATCTCGTTGAAAACAATTTTCTCGGCGCAGCGGCCACCCATCATAGTGGTGATTTCCGCCAACAGTTCTTTTTTGGTCTTGGTATATTTATCTTCATCAGGCATGGTCCAGGTAACACCTAAAGCCATACCCCTGGGAAGAATTGTTACTTTTCTTACAGGGTGGGCATCAGGCAGCATTTTCGCAACCAAGGCATGCCCAGCTTCGTGGTATGCAGTAATTTTCTTTTCTTTTTCAGAAATAATTCTGCTTTTTCTCTCGGGCCCCATAAGTACCCGGTCAATTGCCTCCTCGCAATCTTCCATTTCAATTTTATCCTTGTTTAACCGGGCGGCTAAAAGGGCAGCTTCGTTCAGCAGGTTTTCCAGATCTGCGCCAGAAAATCCGGGTGTCCTTTTGCCCAGCAACTCCAGGTCCACATCGGCGGAAAGGGGTTTACCCCGGCTGTGAACCTTGAGTATAGCTTCTCTTCCCTTAACGTCGGGTTTATCCACTACCACATGGCGGTCAAATCTGCCGGGACGCAGCAGGGCAGGATCAAGCACATCGGGCCGGTTGGTAGCTGCCAGAACAATAACACCGTTATTATTTTCGAAGCCATCCATTTCAACTAATAACTGGTTAAGAGTCTGTTCTCTTTCGTCGTGTCCCCCGCCCAGCCCGGCACCTCTCTGCCGGCCCACCGCATCGATTTCATCCACAAAAACGATACAGGGCGCTGTTTTTTTTGCATTTTCAAACAGATCCCGAACCCGGGATGCTCCCACACCAACAAACATTTCCACAAAATCAGATCCGCTTATGTAGTAAAATGGAACTCCTGCCTCGCCGGCGATGGCTCTTCCCAATAGAGTTTTTCCCGTTCCCGGTGCGCCCAGCAGTAATACCCCTTTGGGAATACGGGCGCCCAGAGCTTTATATTTTGCCGGTGCACGCAGAAAATCCACAACTTCCTTGAGTTCTTCCTTGGCTTCTTCAACTCCGGCCACATCGTCAAAGGTAACCTTACCTTTCACGTTGGTAAGCTGTTTTGCCTTCGACCGGCCAAAATTGAATGCCTGGCTGCCCCCGGCGGATTGCGCCTGTCGAAACAGCAACACAAAAAACCCGATGAGCAGAATATAAGGCAAAATATTTACAATTACAAACCACCAAGGTGTTTCTGAAGGAGGTTTGGCGGAAATTTTCACATTGTGTTCTTCCAGATAATTAACCAGACTTTCTTCAACACCCTTGGGTATAGTGGTGGTAAACTGTTTTTCATTTTTTGTTCCCTGGTTAAGGACCCCCTTGATGGTCCGGTCATCCATAAAAACCAATTCTTTTATTTTACCCATCTCCACTTTTTTCTTGAAGTCGGTAAAATCCAACTTGTCCACGGGAGATGATATTTTATTGTAATTCATGGCGATAGTGAATAAGATGACAATCACCACCAGGTACATTAAATACTTTGCTGACTTCAAAAAACCATGCCTCCTGGTATCTATATTTTTAGTCCTGTCTTTCTGATGTAAATTGTCTGAAAAAGACTCAGAGAAATTATATCATAACGATTGGACGAAAACAACAAAAAAAATATTTTTTTTTGGGCAATCACATTAAAAGTAGATTTTTTCAAAGAAATAATCCCATTTTTTTTATTGTATTATATCTTTTTTTGAAATTCTTTTAAATTGCCCCGCAGGTAACCCATTTAATTTCAAGTTGGCAATTCTTATACGCAGCAACCTTATAACCTTCAGCCCCACCGATGAGCACATACGCCGTATCTGTCTTTTCTTCCCTTCTTTCAACACAAAATTCAACTCAGCGATTTTCCCCTGAGTTGCAATTATTTTCATGGAAACCATATCGCTCTTTGTGTACTTTTCAAACCTTTTCTGCAGGTCCCCGGCAGTCAGGCTCTTTTCATTACTGCCTTCTACTGTAACCAGGTATTCCTTTTCATGCTCGTAACGGGGGTGAGTAAGTTTTAATGCCAGATCACCATCATCGGTTAAGATAATCAATCCCTCGGAATCTTTATCCAACCTGCCCACAGGAAAAACTCTGGTCTTGTCTGGGACCTGATCCACCTACTTTTTTTGGGCATACACGTCTTCCACAGTGGAAATATATCCCCGGGGCTTATT
>CAZSLZ010000021.1:0-29933 GCA_964607865.1 uncultured bacterium | reverse complement strand
AGTAATATTATATAACAAATAGTTATTTCCGTCAAGAGGAAATTATTATTTTTTTTTTAAATTTATATAAAGAGGTAATTTTTATATGGAGATATGGGAAACCATAAGAAGGCGAATCAAGGAAGCCAGGGTATTGAAGGGCTTTTCACAGAATGAGCTGGCCGGCCACCTTAATGTGGAGCAGGCGGAGATTTCTAATTGGGAGTTAGGCAAGCGTAAATGCGATATTGAGAATCTGTTTAAGATTTCACAGTTTACGGGTAAATCAGTAGTCTGGCTGTTAGGTCTGGATGAATCGGAAAGTCATGAAAGTTCTGCTGGTTCAGAGTTGATTTCCATGTTTTCCCGATTCAGGGAAAAAACAGAGAAATCTCTTGAGAAACTTCAGGTTAATCTTGACCGGGTGATGAATCTGATTAATGCAAGAAGAAATGTTATTTCTTTTGAGCCGCCACAGAAGGAGGTTGTCCTGGAATATATTGAACAGCCCGTGGGTGCTGGTAAAACATTGGCAGATTTTAACGTGATTGGTGTTTTCAGGCACAGGGTAAAGGGGAAGCCGGGATATGCGTTTCTGTCAAGGGGTGATTCCATGGAGCCTGACATAAAAGACGGAGCTTTGCTTTTCGTGAGGGCGACTTCTCTGGATTGGAAAAATGATGATTATTGTGTGGTTTATTTAAAGGATACCAATGAATGGACAGTAAAGCGGGTTCGCCGGGATCCTACATGGTCTTACATTCGGCTTATCGGAAGCCGGGAGGAAAAGGGATACAGGATGCAGGACATTGAAATTCAGGGTGTGGTGGAGGATTGGATTAACGACCCGGAGGAAATAAAATCAATCATTGACAGAATTTATGAGTACGGCAACCAAATGGAAGAAGAATCTATATCAAAAGATAATAAAAATTTTATCAGATGGTACTCAAATTCAGTTCAGATGGACAATAGAATTAAACCATCTGATCATGAGAAAATAGAGGTAACCCGGGAAGATAAAGAAACATCCGGGGAATCTATTTTCGAGAGGGGGGTTCCTTTGTCCCAGGACCAAAACCGAATATCCCAACTTCTTGAACAGCTTGTTGCTCAAAATCATCTGCTTCTCGAGGAAAACCGGAGGCAGAATGAGCGGCTTGCTGCTGTGGAAAAAAATCTCCGGGAATCAGAAGAACTTGCAAGGAAGGGATTTGCGCTGTCGAAGGAAAGTGAACAGGTTGCAGCAGTTAACTTCCTGCTTACAGCTGGCAGAATTACACATGAAGAAGCCCAACGTCGCCTGAGAAAGATTGGAATCAACTTGGAATGAATGCTGGTTAATATCAGATTAGCCAGCTTAATTCCTTCGGAGGTAAAATTGCAGAAAAGAGTTATAACGCTATTTATTATGTTATTGTTTGTTATTTCGGTTAGAACGGCATGGGCATCGACTTTTACTGAAACAATTCAATTCGGCAGCCAGGAGCAGATTGCCCAGATGCTTAAGAAAAACCCTGGCTTATTAAATAAAAAAGACGATAGGGGGTTTACACCCCTTCATTGGGCTATTCAATTTACCAGAAAGGATATTGCTGAATATTTAATCGAACGGGGGGCACAACTGGACGCCCTGAACAAAAGGGGGCGTTCACCCATGCATATAGCTGCGGTTGTTGGAAACAAGGAGCTGGTGGAATTATTATTAAGCAAGGGCGCCCAGGTTGATACTCTGGGAGGGGGGCGGGAAACGCCCTTGTTTTCTGCCATCAAACACAAGAAAGAAGATGTGGCAATTTATTTAATGGAACGTGGAGCTGATGTCTGTTCTATTGACAACTTGTTGAACACACCATTACATTATGCTTCAATCAGCGGAAATTTAACTTTAATAAACAAACTGGTGGAAAAGCGCGCAGATATTAATGCTACCAACATTTATGGCGAAACACCCTTATTATTGGCTGCTTCATATGGCAGGCCTGAAGCTGTGAGGCTATTGCTGAGCAATGGGGCTGACCAGGCTCTGAGGGATGTGCGGGGCCGAACCCCACTGGACTGGGCGACTGAATCAATGTTAATCAACAAGAATACTGAAGCGGGCCGTTACGAAGACTTCAGAAAAACCGTGGACATTTTAAAGCAGTCGAAGAATTAAGTAGGTGAAAGTAGAATATAAAAGGGAATAGAAAATCTCAAAGGAATTTAGAATAAAAGTAAATGGGGGCAAGATTATGATAATGTCACATACCCTTTCTCAGCGAATATCCCACGCCCGTAAGGAATGCAAGTTAAGCATGAAAGAACTGGCGGAAAAAATCGGTGTTTCAGAACAGGCAATTTTTAATGCAGAAACAGAAAGACGCACAGTAACTGCTGTAATGCTGTTTCTCATTGCCAATGCCACAGGCAGGCCTCTGGAATGGTTTTTTCAGGATTTTCAGGAAAAACCTGAAGATACTTCTTCTGAAGTTGAAACCGATATCGACCCCATAGAAATAAACCTTAAAGAAATTAATAAGAAACTGGATCGCCTGGTAAGTTTTGTTGATAAACTGCAGGGTTGAAAAAATGATCTTACATATTGCCTATAACTTTGTAGATGGGTAAAAATGCCGATGTCAGAATCAGCAGAGTTATCAGCCCCATGATTATTATAAGTAGTGGTTCAAGAGCGGAATAAAAGGTGGCCATTGCGTTGTTAACTTCAAAATCGTAAATCAAAGACAGTCTGTTCAGCATTTTTGGCAGGCTTCCGGTTTCTTCTCCTATGTTAATCATAGAAATGACCAGTTGAGGGAAATATGTAGAATCCTTAAATGCCTTGTTCACAGGCTCTCCTTCCTCCACCTTATATGCTATAGCCTCCATTATGCGGTTTTTGTAATAAAAATTGTCGGCAATTTCCCCGGTTAATTCCAGAGTTCTGTGGATGGGTATCCCTGAATTAAGCAGGGTTTCCATAATACGGCAGGTTCTTATAATAATGACTTTTTTCTGCATTTTCCCGTAAAAGGGAAGTTTCAGTTTGTGTTTATCAATGAAATATCTGCCTTTACGGGTGGAAACCATTTTACGGTATCCAAAATGAAATGCTATACCTGCCAGAATTATACCTATATAGAAATAAGGACTGGAAAGCATGTTGGAAATAAACAGAATAATTCTGGTGGGCCAGGGCAACTCACCTTTTAATACATCAGTCAGGGTTGTCAGTAATGGAGACAAAAACCTGATTAAAAATATAATTACCAGAAGTGAAACGATAAATATGAAAAGCGGATAATTGGTGGCAGCTTTCAGTTTGTGAGAAAGCTCCATTTCTTTTTCCTCATATTCTGAAAGACGGCTTAAAATCAGGGGGAGTTTTCCGCTGGCTTCTGCAGCTTTGAACATATTAACATGAAAAGTTGTAAATACTCCATTTGTGTTATTAATGGCATCAGATAAAGATTTCCCAGCTTCCATTTCTTCCACCATTTGTTGCAGGGCAAGCACAAGCCGGGGTTCCGAAGTTTGCTTCAGGCAGGTTTTAAGGGCTCTCAATAAACCAAAACCGGCATTAATCAGGGTTGACATCTGCCGGTAGAACTGCACCAGGGAATACCTGTTAAAAAAAAGCCTGGCTTTTAATTTGTTTAAATGTTCCTTAAACAGTAAGTTTCATCTCCAGCCTAACCCCGGTGCTTCCCGAATTTAACATCGGTAACTCTGCCGTCTTCGTGAATCGGGGTGGGGTATTCATGAATCTTGTAAATCAATTCGCTTATTAATTGTTCGGGATCATCTGAAAAAACAATATTATCATGTACTTCTCTGCCGCACCAGCGGATTATATCTTTTAAATAATTGGAGATTCCTCCTGAATTCAACAAAACACCAATCGGTTTTCCTTCTTCGTAGGCAATGGTAAATTCATTAAGGGTGCCTATTCCCCCTCCAAGAAAAACTAGTCCATCACTGGCTCTGATGTTCATTATATCTCTTTCCATGAAACCCATTCCCGAATATAGCAGTATGTCATAAACACCTTGGGGAGATTTATATTCATGGACATGTTCATGACGGGAAAAAGCTGGGGAAATACCCAGGACAAATCCGTCTTCTTCACAGGCTCCCTCGGCAGCAGCATGGGGTAAACCAGGGCAGGCGCCATTAACCATAAGACAACCTTTGCGGGCTATCCACCGGCCTACCTCCCGGCTTTTTTCATAATATTGTTTATTTTCCAGCATGGGGCCTGAAGCTGAGCCCATAACTCCGATTTTTAATTTCAGTTGTTTCTTCATCTTCTGACGGTTCCTCACAAAAATAATTTATGATGTTATTTGTTTTAAAAGGATTATTACCTTCCCGAAAATAAAAAACTTACTTTTAACCTTGATGGGTATAGTTGTTCAAAAGTAAGTTTAAAAATATCGGCAATTCAGTTGCTGGTAAGTCCGGGGTGTTCCTGGTAGGTTCCGCTTACGTCCCATTCCATTCCCAGAATTTTCCAATTTCCGTTTTCCTTAAAAAAGCTGATCTCTCCCCAGCTTAAAATTTCTTTCTGTTTCTGGGGGTTGTAAATAACACCATTGACCCATAACTTGCAGGTATCGTTATCGATTTTTTCATTCAAGACCGAAAGTTTTTTGGGAACCAGCTTCTGCAATTTGGCAATTTCTTCTTTTTGTTCTTCCGGCGATGACTTGTCAATTGAGTTGCATACCTCTTCGGTAACACATTCCCTGGCTTTATTCAGATCGCCCTGTGAAATTGCCGTCAGAAAATTTTTATAAACTTCTAATGGTGTAGTATTGGCAAATGCCGGTATTGTTAACAGCAATAACCCCACAATTAGAAGAATAATAATTCTTGTTTTCATAATCCACCTCGTTATTCGAGTCCTGCTTCCTTCAAGTATTTGACAACTTTTTTATAAGCTGAGCTGCCTTTGGAATCAGGTTTTCCGTCTTTGTTGTAGATCAGAAAATAGGGGACGGATCTGATCTTATATTGTTTAACCACGGGTGAGCTCCAATCAATTCCCCCGACTCCTTTTCTGTTTATGTCAATTTTCTTGACTACTATGTCATCCTGTTTTTTGTCCAGTTTTTCCAGATATGGGGCTATTTGCTTGCATGGCCCGCAACCCTGGCTGTAAAAATCAAAGATAGTGATTTTTCCTTTTTCTGCATGGGGGTTAATGTCAATTTCCATTCCAGGCTTGGATTTATTAATTATCTCGGCATACCCGCCGCCTGCAAATGCCTGGTAGCCCAGAAAAACCATACATATACCCAAGATTAGAGAATAGATCATAATTTTCTTCATAGTTTGCACCTCCGCGATATTAATTATTTTTTTTAAAGAGAAAAAGTCCTTTTAGATTAGTTAAATAGGTGTAGAAACCTGAATTATATTTCCATTAAAAAATACAGAGGAAAAAAAATATCGGAAAAGAACTGGAAAGAACAATAAAGAAAAAACAGGAGGATACCTATGAATAAAAATATTAACTTGTTAATTATTTGCATGCTATTGACTTTTGTGTTCAGTATGCATGCAAATGCCCAGGCCACTGATGATATTTATATTATTGGAGTGGTAGAACCTTTAAACAAGACTGAATTGCCCGGACACATTCCCTTTCCTTATTTTGGCGAAGTAATGTATGATGACCTGACATCTTCCAGCAACAATTACATTATTAAAATGATAAATGATGAGGATTTGGAGGAAGTGGGCTATCGGTTTTCCAGCCTGAAGCCCGACTCTGACCTGCAGCCGGGGCAGATTAAGAAATTATGTGAAAACCACAGATTGGACGCGATATTAACCGGAAAGATCAAGGTTGTTGACTACGAACTGATTCCCCGGTTCATGTCGGAAGCCGGCAGGGCAACAACTTTTGAGATTGAAGGGATTCTTTATGGCCGTGATGGTAATCAAATATGGGCAGATACGGTAAAAAAAGATTATGAGTTTACCAGGGACAAGGGAAAATTTGTGCCCCCGTATAAAACCCAGTTGGTAAATCTGTATGCCTCAGAATGCCGCACTCTGGCTAACAGCTTGACAGGGAAAATAGGAACCAAGCCCCAGGATCGCCAACCCCCTGTAATAGAATTTGAAAATATAAAATCCGGCGATGATGTAAAATCCACCTGTATAATTTTGAAGGGTAAGGTTACCGATAACTCCAAGGTAGATTCCATAATTGTCAACGGACAGGATTTTCCTGTCAAAGCTCCCTCCAAAGAAGTGGAGATGTTCTATCCGGTTCAGATACCCGACGGGGTGAAAGGGCAGAAAGTGTTAGTAACCATAGAGGCCAAAGATATTTATGGTTATACTTATGCCAAGCAGTTAAACCTCACCTGGGCAACCCCAATAAAAGGGCTGGTAAGCAGTATTAATCCTGAAACCATATCAATTAAATTCTCATCGGCAGATTTCGGCCGGGTAAATACCGGAATAGGTTTTTATGTTTACAGTATTGACGAATTCAGGGACCCTCTGTCTTCCCACAGAATGAGAATGTTCACAGCTGTGAAAACCGGCCCCGTGGTGGTAACCAAACGGTATCCTAACAAGAATGTCGTTCATGCTCAATTCCTCAGAGGCCATGAGGCCCTTATGGGCCAGGTCAAGAAAAACGATATTGCAAAATAGAATGGGCCTGATTAATGAAAATAAAGGGGCTGTCCCAGAAGGATGGCTCCTTTTAAATTTTTCTGAAAGAATTCGAAATTTGTAATTGCCAGGGCAGTTTGGAACCGGGGAACAGGCTGCTCGCAACAAAATTTTGTCTTCAGCCAGGTTCTTTCAGCTCACGACTGAAAGCCGGTCATTGTGTGGTTTCGAAGAAACCGTGGCAATCTCAACTTGGATCGGGTTGGTTCTCAACCCACTTACCTGGGTGTTACAGAGATCGCTACGTCGCTTGGCGCTCCTCGCGATGATGGTTTGTGGGGGTTGGTTCCCAACCCACTTATTTTGTGTCCGTGAACGCCCGGATCTTTTTCATTTTTCACCCAACTGTATTGCGAACAATTTGTTCCCCAATTCCAAATTGGGGAGAACAAAATGTTCTCCCATTATTAATGGGTTTTGTCTAATCTCTCTTAAAAACCCGTTTTCGTCAACTCTTGGAATTTCTTTTCTACAGATTCAAATTGGCATATTAACTCATATATGTAATCTGCTTCTTCGCTGGTAAAATCGCCACCGAAGCTTATGTGGTTATTTTTTTAAAAGATAAAATTTGATTTACTGCCCCCAGCCATTATCGAATGAATTAACAGATACCTTGTCGATTTCTGCAATATCATCAATATCTATGGTACCTCCCATTTCAAGAAACTTCAGCTTTTTTTCAATGATAACCCTGTTTTTGCCTGCCACCAGTTTCTGGTTTGCAAAACTGTAAACCATGAGGGGAATAAATTCTTGAGTGTGTTCTATAAGTGGGTTCGACAGTATATAAAGAAACCCCAGCACAATTAACAGCAGAAATATCGCCGTAGAAAACCCATCAGAAGAGTTCAGGGTTCCTATTACAAAAAAGATCCCTCCGGCAAAAACTCCAATCAACAGTATCAGAAGGGGAATCAGAATTAATAATGACCCCGCTATGTTCTTCACGTGCACCTTCGAGGGTGTGGAGATTTCAAGCCCGTTATCGGCCTGGTTTATTTTCAGCCTTGAATTCCATAAAGTATAATCTTCCATAACATTTTCCCCAAAAATCATCTTGAATTTCTGTTTTTAAATTATTACCCGGATTAACTCACCTTTTCAAATAGGAATTTAATAATATTGTAACATTAATTTAATAAAAAAGGCTGGAAGTTACTAAGAAAAACGGGTAAAATATAATAAATTAATTGTACGGAGTTTATTATGAATATCAAACCAGTTTCAATCAATCAAACTGGAGCCTCACCCTTTTTAAGAAGGACTGAGGGCAACGTAAAACCAGAAGTCCAAACCGATAGTGTTCAGGTTGAAAATAAAAGTAAAGAAACCAATGCTTCAAAATTGAAAGAACTGGCGATGAAAACTTCCCAGCCGAAAAAGCCTTGGCGGGCATGGCAGAAACCAGCCCAACTTAAGGAAGTTGGGCTGGATGGTAAATATAAAATCAGTAATATTCGCTGGGGTTTTGAGAAGCCTCTGGATACTGAGAAGCCGGGGCCGGTTTTTAAGGACACCACCATTGACCCCACGAAGGTGAAAGATGTTTATTTTATGCTGGAGCCATTCGACCCCGAATGGGTTGCAGCCCATACCCTTATGGGTTTCGAGTTCGAAGATGGTGGCATGGTTTCCGAGGACGGCAGACAGGATAACCGCCTGGTGGTTTCGGTAGAAGCCAGGTTAAGAGAGGGTGAAAGTTACGGCCTGGTAAAGGGGCTGGCGGCCAAAAACCCCAATGTATATCAGCTGGGAACATGGAAAGACAGTATTCAGTATAGAAGCCAACGCCAGGGGCACAAAATGGTTCGCTACAAACTTAACCTGACAAAAGATCAGAAAGAGCAGTTGTTGAAAAATTCCCTGAAAACAGCTACCGAAGATCATAGTAAAGATATGTATCATACAGTTAAAAACAACTGTTTTAACAGCCAGCTCAGGCTTTTGAACTCGGTTCTGCCCGAAGAACAGAAAATTACAGAATGGGCGATCCCCGGAATGCTTTTCAACCCCTACGCAGCTGTACCCAAACTGGGGCCGGCATTGCTGGACAGGCGGGGGCTGCTTGAGGGGAAAGCTGTATATACTCAGCCCAATAAAGAGATGCATCCGGAAGAACAAAAAGAGAAAAGTAAATTGGGTAATATTTTCAGAAAAATTGTGAATACAGGTGCATGGCATGTAATGCCCGCAATTACAGGCACCCTGGCTGGAGCTGCCCTGGGTACCCTTGTTATGCCACCGGTGGTGGGAACCATGGTGGGCGGACTCGCCGGCGGGTTTTCCGCTTCCAGGGCAGGCGGTTCAATCAGAAGAACCGTAAACTTTGAAACTGAACCCTCGGAAAAATACTTAAAATAATTTTTTACACAGGGAAACTAAACACAATAATCAAAAGATATAGTATCCATAACGGATACTATTTTTTTGGGGAATTAATTAATGAAAACCAAAGATTTTAACAGGCATCAGTTGGAAGAAGATTATAAAAAGTTGTCGGGTATTATCAATAAAGGCGCTTTTGTGTTTTACCTGCTTACTTTTTTTTCCGTTGCCTATGTTTTTGGGGTAATGTTTATCAACAAAATGGGAGATCCCACCCCCGGATCTACTCTGGTATGGACTGTAAAAACCTTCGGGGTTGTTCTCTGCCCATGGATTGTCTATAATTTATATCCCTTCAATTCCCCGGTAATATACGGCCCCACAGCTTTAAACTTCATTGTTATAACTTTTTTTTCCAGTATTTATCTGATTCTTGGTAATGTTGCCAGGAAGCAGAAGGGGTGGAGCTTTATTGTAGGTATTCTTTTATATGTGCTGGACAGTTTGTTTTTTCTGCAGACCAATTTTTCTCACCACGAAGCTTCCCAGGAAATTCTGATTCTCAGGTTGGGTTTCAACCTGTTCATTTTAATTTTCATGTTCCGGGGGCTGTGGGCGAATGTTAAAATTCGCCAGTTAAAAGAAATGCAGGCGTTGTATGGTATTGAAGATATGGAGGGAAATACAGGGGTATGAACTCCAGGAAAGAATTCAAACAATATTTTACCCCTCCCCGCATTGCAGATTTTATTATTGAGTTCTTATTAAAAATTGTCCCCGAATTAAAAGGTAATAAGTTATCTGTTATAGATCCCTCCTGTGGCGAAGGTGTTTTTCTTGAAAAAGCCCATTCTTATGGTTTGTGTAATGCTGAACAATGTTTTGGGGTTGACCTGGACCCCCGGCTTGCAAAAGATTGGCAAAACAGAGGGTTCCTGGAAGAAGGCCTTCGCCTGAACCAGGGCGACGGTTTGTTGTTGGAAGAGGGAAAGTATGATGTGGCCCTTGGAAACCCGCCTTTCGGCCTGCTATACCTGGAGAAAGCTGAACCCGCTTACAGGAGTATGGAACTGGTTATGCGGACCTCTACTGGAGTACCTCCGGCATTGCGGGATGTTCCCCAGGAAATGATGTTTCTTGAAAAATTCGTTAAACTGTTAAAGCCCGGCGGAGTTTTTGCAATTATTCTTCCCGTGGGTATATTTAAAAATATCACCATGAAATATATCCGGGATTGGGTCAGAAAAAAATGCAGGTTACTGGCCGTGGTAAACTTGCAGAAAAGGGTGTTCAGCCAGACAGGGGCAGCTGCCTATACCTCTATTCTGTTTGCCAGAAAAATTGAAGCTCAGCCCGAAGACAGAATAATTTTTGCCCAGGCTTCCAATATAGATTTAAAACAAGAAGAACATGATGACCTGGATAAGATTCTGGAAGGTGTGAACAAAAAAAATATATATAATGAAAACCTTCTGCTTTTTGATTTGAAAGAAAAGAAGTTAGAGAATTTCAGATGGGATCCTGATTATTATAATCCAATATATGCGAAGTTTCATGTCAAACTCAGGCAAACTGGCTTTCCTCTGGTAAAACTGAATGAGATACTGGGCCAAGAACAGGTAATTTCGGGTTACAAGGGCAAACAGCAAAAAGCCCATACCGATGATAAAATTTCTTATATAACATCTGCCAGCATAACAGCATCCGGGCTTAATTTTGATTGCGAACACCGATCTGTTGACAGGCATTCGCAATCAGATCCCCGGCGTTCCCGCATTCAGGAGGACGATATTTTGCTGGTTCGATCCGGTGAGGGTTGTATCGGCCGGGTATATGTAGCTGGGCCTGAAGATGCTGGTAATAATATCCGTTCCGAGATTTATATTCTGCGTCCTGATCCTGCCAGAATAAACCCTTATTATCTGGCAGTTTTTCGCAATTCATTCAAATTGCCTTTCGGAAGAAGAAAAAACCGCCATAAATCTCATTTTCAAATATGCAGGCTGGCAGCTGGCGTGGGTACTCCCAATCTTAATAAACTGGAAATACTGTCAATGGAAATTCCTGTTATTGACCCAGAAAAACAGAAAGAAATAGAAAACAATTACAGAAAAATAAGAGAGCAAAAAAATGATCTTGGCATTTTATCGAAAGAACTGGAGAAACTGTTTCAACAGGCTGTTTATAACCGGGTAATCAGATCGGGGCTGTTGGCATCCCAATAAAAGAAACCTATTGTCGGACGAAAATAAACACTGTTCTGAAAACTTCCCCCTGCTTCAATTATGGGATAGTGGTCTCCCTGGCACCAGGTTTGCATTCCATCAGATTCTTTTTGCCCCCAGTATGCATAAGGCGCCAAATTGGTAGGGCAGCCTCTGGGCTGATTGATATAATCAGGAATCAATTCAGGCAAATCCGCCTGGGTAACCTCTTTTTTGTGCCCCGAAGTCTCTGGCACATTCCCACTGTTATCTACCTGATACATGTGAACTGCCTGGTTGATTGCTTTCAGGTTTTCAATGCAGGCAGCAAGTTGAGCCCGGGCTCTTGCTCTTGAAATATTTGGAATTATTATGCTGGCAAGTATTGATATAACAGCAATTACAATCATGAGTTCAATAAGAGTAAAGCCCTTGAAATTTTGTCCTTTCATAGTTTGCCTCCTGATGATACTTATTATAAATCTATTAATATAATACTATATATTTTCTGGTTAATCAAGATGCTTTATGATTTATTATCAATTTTAATGGTGAAATCGAACTTCAGATTCCGAAAACTAGAATTATTTTTCTGCATTTACTTTTTCGCGTTTTCTGCAACTGTGGTCTGCTAGAATACAGTCCTTAAAAGTTGCACTGGTTGCAACAAAAAAACGGGAGGCAAACGTGAAAAAGTTGATGTTTCTGTTTCTGGTTTCAGTTATGTTTTTTGTCTGCGGTTGTGGGGTATCGGGTACTCAGGCGCCCTCTGAACAATCTGGGAAAAAATATAATAATGGTTGGTATGTGCGTTCGGACAGGCTGGATGAGAATGATGTTGTTGAATTGCAGAACCAGAAGTATAATTTTGTTATAATGTATAACTATATGGAGCTTGACAGTGTTGACCTGGAGCTTGTGAAGAATAAGATTGAGTTATTGAACAGCTACGGAATAGGAGTTATTGTGGGGATTCCCGAAGTGTATATTAAGGAAAACAATATGGATGCCATTGATGAGTTTATTATGGCGGTTAAGGATTTACCCGGTATTATCGGCTGGTATAATATGGATGAAGCCAGCCTGTGGGGGGTAAGCCATGAAATCACTGACAATGTTTATAATATGGTAAAGGAAAAGGATGGCAGGGATGTTTATATGGTTTTTGTGCCCGAGTTCGGCGAGGATGGGTTTGACCCGGGGAAGACCCACCAAAAACTGGATGGCTATGCCAACGGGTATGATGTTTTAATGATGGATTATTACCCTTGTATTGAAGGTGAGCCCGAATTTACCAATATGAATGTAATTGTTGATATGACAGAGTTTATGGGGGAGTATGAAGCTGGTTCGGGTAAGAAATTTGTGGTGGTGGCCCAGGGGTTTGGTACCGACGAACAGGGCAGTTTTGTAAACTGGCGTAGAGATCCTACCCGCGCTGAATATGAGTTTATGGTGTTTTTTCCGTTGCTGAACGGGGCGGACATGGTTTTAAGTTATGAGTTTTCAATAGCCAATGAAAACTTGAAACAGAATACCATATTTCCGGTGAATTCTTTGACAGTTGATTATATCGACAGAATTAAAGCTGGAGTTGCCAGTGATTCGCGGGTTGAGACAGGCAACGGCGAAATTATATATCGGTTTTATTCTGGTGAGGATGGAACCTGCTTAATTACTGTCAATAGAACTTCTGTTTCTCAGCAGGCAATTATCAAGATTGAAG
Source organism: uncultured bacterium (assembly GCA_964607865.1). Lineage (GTDB taxonomy): Bacteria > Vulcanimicrobiota > JAJTBE01 > JAJTBE01 > CAZSLZ01 > CAZSLZ01. The sequence goes on along the minus strand of CAZSLZ010000021.1, from coordinate 17,018 downwards.
CTGAGAATTTTGAAGAAACCCATATATATTCTCCTTACCAGGTGAAGATTTTCGAATTATGAATATCAGGGGTTCATTATTACCATAAGTTGCTGCAGGATATTTTCTGTAATCAGTTCTGTAAATAAATTAAGAATATTATATTCCTTCTTGTGGATAATTATCCGTTCCACCACAGCTATACCCTGTTTAATATCTGAAATTTCAGGGTGGGGTGCTTTCCGGGTGAATGCATAGGCGTAAATATACCATTTGCACAACCTGAAAACCACTTCCAGTGCCCCCAGGTTTCCAAGTATGGTTCCTTTTTCTATTAAATACTTTCTCCATAACAAATGTTTAATATAGTTACGAATCCGGTTTTCAACCTCAATATCTTCGTGTAGATTCATGTATCGATTTAATTCATTAATAGGAATATCGACATCAAAAGTATTTGATTTGAAATTAGACTGATTCAGCAAAGCCTGGTAATTGGGCATTTTCATCTCATCTTCGTCAGATTCCACAATGGACAGAACCGTCCAGGCAATTCCGTCAAATAACTCCCGGAAAATTTCATTGAACTCAGGCAGGGTGGTTTTATCGACTTTTTTTATAAGGGTTGAAAGGTTGTGGGAGTTTATAAAGGGAAGCTGGGTGTTCAGGACAACAAAGGCAAGTATCATTAAGGGCTCCCATAATTGTAAATCAGCGGTGCTTTCTTCAGGCAATTTGCTTCTTAAGAAGTTTTCAACCAGGTTATAGCCCTGCCAATCGATATCAACACCCGGCGCCAGGGGCAGGTTCTGAGCCAACAGGCTTTTAAATTTATTTTTTCGAATAAGTTCTTCAATTAAGGGTATATATTTTTTTTCATCAAAACCCTGGTTTTTGTTTTCCCCCACGGAGGGGCACACGTGAGAAAACCCCACATAAATGCCTTCCGGTGTAAGAAAGAGGTTTAAGGGGAATTGCCTGCAGGGTAAGGGTTTGGCTTCAAAACCAGCTTCAGAATGAATCAGGCACAGGTTGTCCTTGCTCAGAAAACCGCAGTTGTTTTCAACCAGGTTTATTATGGCAGTGTCGTTATCGGTGTTAACATCAATAAGACATTTGTTTTCTGTTTCCATCTTTTCATAGATGTCCAGGCTCTTAACCTGGTTATAAGTATCCATATCCATCTGAATTTTCCATAACCGGCAACAAAAACCGCAATTGGAGCATTCCGCAGAAAAATTCGGAGGAAAGTAAACGTTGTAATCTTTTCCCTCAAAGGAAATTTTCATAAAGTATCCTTTCTTTCCAGATTTGGAACTTTTAATTCCGGGTTTTCACCAACACCCCATAAGGCCGGTTGCCTACAGATACACTGTGGATTTCGGTATGGCCTGCAGTTTCTATTACCGAAACAGTGCCCTCGCGCCAGTTGGTTACATAAACATAGCCGTTTTCCGATGAAACCGCCACAGCTGCCGGTTCATCCCCTACGTTAACAGTGGTAAACACCGAGTTGTCTTCGGTTTTAACCACGGTAATATCATCGCTGTCCTGGTTTGCCACATAAACATAGGCGTCATCTGATGAAACAGCAATTCCATAGGGCGCATCACCCACAGTTATTGTAGAAACTACTTCCATAGCTCGGCTGTCCACCACCTGCAGGCTGTCATCCAGAGTAGTGGAGCAGTAAATATAATTTCCGTCGGAAGAAATAACTATCCCCTCGGGATTGTCACCCACTGTAATCTTACTGGCGATTTCCAGAGTTGTGGTATTTACTGCACACAGTTTGTCGTCCCATAAAGTGTTAACATACAGCCTGGTTCCATCGGGGGATACAGCCAGCCCGGTGGGCCCGTAAAGGCCTTCAATGGTATCTGTTACAGTGAAATTGGCTGTTTCAATTACCATTACATTGTCGCTGCCGTAATTGGAAACATACAACCGGCTTCCATCTGGAGAAAATGCCAGCCCCGAGGGCCTGTCGTCCACAGGAATGGTATTTGTAATGGTGTTGTCAGCCATGTTTAAAATACTGACGGTGTCATCTTTGTAATTGGATACAGCCAGGCGCTGGCTGTGGTTGTGAATTGCCATTTCACCGGGGCCATCACCCACATTGACCACCGATGTAACTATAGGTGAGCCGGTGTTTATAACTGAAATTTTGTCATCGTCCTCGTTGGAAACGTAAAAGGTATCGGCGCTGAACCAGGTGGGGGTGGGGGAGGGCGAGACGGTGGGAGATGGAGAAGGTGTTGCCGGGGAAGAATCGGAACTGCCGGTTCCCGAGCTGCACCCGGAAATAATAAATATGATAAGAGAGAAAAACAGTGTTGTAATAAATAATACGTTTTTGTGCTTAAAAGTTTTGTTCATCAGTTTCCTCCGGTAATTTTATAAAAAATTATACCATATTGTTTTTAATTTGAATAGGTTATAACTGTTAATTCATACAGGGATGGAAAGGAAAAGGCAGAATAAGACTGGATGTTTTATAGTTACTATTCAGGAAAAAGAATAATTGCCCTTTTCATTTGTATGTTTGTGTTTGTTTTTCAGGAGGGGCTGGCAGAAACCGGTTCTTCGGTACCCGGCGCATTCCGGGGATATATCAATAACATCAGAAAACCCACTGATTATAAGAATATTCCTGAAATTACCTCTTATTTTTGTCCTCATACAATTACATCTGAACAGGCAGAGGAAGATATTGAAATGGTTAAATATCTTTTTGAAAACGCCTATAGCGGCCGCGAATACTGGGGCAATCAGGGTATCGATTTTGATTCCATGTATAAAGAACTGAAAAGCCTGGCAGGGAAAAACGATAAAGTTGAAGTTGAGGATATTGAAAAAGTTATTACTGAAAGCCTGAAAGATATTAATGATGGCCACCTGGTAATGCTGGGCAAAGCAAGGCACCGGTTTTACGAGCATAAGGATGCTTTTTTCTCAGATTTATTATTGGAGAAAAAACAGGGAAAATTTGTGGTTATAAGATCCAATATCAGGGATGTCCCTGTGGGGAGCATTTATTACGGGCCTTCATCCAATTTGTTTCTTACTTTATCGCCAGAAGATAAGAACCATTATCTTCTGGGGGTTCTTTCTTATGATTACAAAGTATTTGAGAAGTTTAAATTCAACAATACCTATGTTTTTGTTCCCCTGCACCCATGCCGGTTAAGTAAATTTCAGCAGTGGAGCAAAAATGTTTATTATCAACAAAAATACAATGGAGTCCAGATAGTAACTGTTACGTCCTTTCTCAACAAGCACAGGGATGAGCTTATAAAATTTCTTGATTTTGCAAGGACTTTAAGAAAAACTCCTTATATAATATTAAACGTTTGTAATAATCACGGCGGTAATTCTGATTTTGCAAAGTTGTTTTTTATTTATCTTAATGATACCGCCCAGTGGATGAAACATTCTGCGGAGTTGGATTCCCCTGCAGTTCTGCAGACATTCTTAAAGGAAGATTTAAACAGTTTGCCTGTTGGCATAAAAAAATATTATGAATTTAAACTTAAATGCCTGCGTCAGATGAGGCGAAATCCTGTCAGAAAATGGAGAATTGCCAATATCCCTCTGGAGCGCAGTTACGGCAGTTACAATGGCAGAGCTGTAGTTCTTATAAACCGGAATGTCATGTCCTCCGGGGAATCCACTGTATCTTTTGCCCGTTCTGTTAAAGATTCGGTAATTGTGGGTGAAAATACGGCTGGTATCGGTACTTTCGGCGATATTCGTGAATATGGGCTCAAACATAGCAAGATAAGGTTTATTATGCCTTATAAACTTTTTATTAACCGCGACTGCAAAGAAGGTGAAGGGTTTTATCCCGATTACTGGCTGGACAGCTCCCGGCCTCTTGATGAAATAACCCGGTGGTTGAAACAGCCTGATACATATCAGTTTGAGCCTGAGTTTACTGTCTTTTAAAAGAAATGAAAGAGCCCTGCCAGGGCTCTTTCATAATTCCGGTTTTATAATGAAAGTTAATAAAGTTTTATATGATTTTAACTTTCTTTAATCTTTTTGCTGCCGGGCCGTGTTTGACCGTGCCGTCATGGTTGAAACGGGAACCATGGCAGGGGCAATCCCAGGTTTTATCCTCAGAATTCCAGCCTACCTTGCAGCCAAGATGGGTGCAGAAAGCAGACATTACCAGGTACTCTCCCTGCATATCCTTATAAACGGCATACTGGTTCTCTTCGACAGAAATGACTTTGCCATGGCCTTCTTCAAGGCCGGTGGTTTTGTTTTCAACAGTGTTTCTGCTGATTTCACCGGTAACTTTATGAGGCAGGGGGTGAATTGCCGGGCCACGGTTAACCTCGCCCTTGCAGGTGAACTGAGAACCATGACATGGGCAGTCCCAGGTTTCCTCGGCATTGTTCCATTCCACCATGCAACCCATGTGGGTACATTTGGGGGAAACCTGATGGAGCGTATCTTCACCGTCGCGATAGGCGGCAATTTTTTCATGGTTATACTCCACTTTTTTCGCCTGATATTTTTCCAGCATCTCAGGGTTTTCCTTGGGATAATCTTCAAAGAAACCTCCAAAGAACTTCTTTGCGGTTTCATAATTGTTTTTTACAAAAGCCCCAGCTTTTTCAATTGGGCCGAATCTGATGGGAGAGTAAAGATTGGAAAGTTCGTTCTTTTTACCATTTATCATATCAGTCAGCAGCTGGCCGGCAATTGTGCTGTGAGTCATCCCCCAGCCATTGAAACCGGTGGCAACGAATACATTGTCGGTGCCCGGATGAAGTTTGCCGATCATGGGGACTCTGTCCACGGGATAGCAATCCTGGCTGGACCAGTGGTTTCTCACCCTGTCCTGATTAAAATTATCGTTGATGAATTTTTCCAGGTTGGTATATCTTTCCAGGGTGTTGGTTATGTGCCCGGTTTCATGTTTTTCTCCTCCAACCAGGTATAGTTCTTCCTCTCCCGATGTATGGGGGCGGAAAGAGCGGTACCTTTCCTTGGGTTCGAAAAACAGCCCCAGAGGGCCCGGTGCTTTGAGGTTAACCGCATAAATATAAGAACGTTTGGCAACCAACCGGGTAAAAAGGAAGAAGGGGTCATGGAAGGGATAATTAGTTGCCTGAACCACTTTATCAGCAGTAACGGTTCCATGAGCTGTCCTGATTTTACAGGGGTGCCCTTCATCAATGGAAAAAGCCCGGGTATTTTCAAAAATGAAACTTCTGTGCTGGGTAATTTCATTCGCCAAGGCTAACATATACTTCCGGGGGTGAAAATAACCCTGTTCCTTAAACCCTATGGCGCCTTTTATGGGAAACCCGGTGGATATTGTTTCCACATAAAACGTAGGCAGGTTTAATTTTTTGGTGGCTTCCAACTCAGCTTCCACTCTTTTCAACTCTTCATCATTAACAGCATAAATGTATGAGTTTAATTTCTGAAAATCGCACTCCACTTCCATTTTTTCAATATTTTTTTGAATTTCGTGAATCGCGTTCTGGTTTGCGTTGCTGTACAGCTGGGCTTTTTCTCTGCCCAGGTTGCTTAACAGGTCATTATAAATCAAACTGTGTGCTGATGAAACCTTTGCAGTGGTATGCCCGCTGGCTCCCATCCCTATGCGTTTTGCCTCAATTACTGCCACCACAGCGCCTTCGCGGTTCAAATAAAGGGCGGTATTTAAACCAGCCAAACCTCCGCCTATTACTGCCACATCTACTTTAATGTCTTTATTCAATTCAGGATAATCTGTAGTTGGGGTCGAATCTATCCAGTAAGAGAGGGCTTTCCCGGCCAGAACCTTACTGGTGTTGACTTTGCTCTTTGTCTTAATCATATATGCAACTCCTTAATTTTAGTCATAATTATAAACAGAAAATGATAAAAAATAGTTGTCCTATTGGAAGAGAATACTTTAAGAAAATTTCAGCAGTTTTGCGTTAATTGCCACAATTACAGTGCTAGCCGACATTATTATTGCGCCTACTGCCGGTGAAATTAATATTCCCTGGCTGTAAAGCACCCCAGCTGCAAGAGGTATGGCAAATACATTGTAACCGGTGGCCCAAATCAGATTCTGAATCATTTTCTTATGGGTTTCATTCCCGAATGAAATTATTGATACCACATCCCTGGGGTCGTCTTCCACAAGGATAATGTCTGCAGTTTCTGCAGCTACATCGGTACCCGAGCCTATGGCAATTCCCACGTGGGCTTCCGCCAGTGCCGGGGCGTCATTTACGCCATCGCCCACCATTGCCACAAATTTCCCCTTTTCCTTGAGTTCCTTTATCTTATCCTGTTTCTGGCCGGGAAGGACGTTGGCAAAATAACCTTCTAACCACAATTCATCAGCTACCTGTTTTGCAGTTTCTTCCTTGTCGCCGGTCAACATCCAGCATTCAATATCTTTCTGCTTCAATTTTTTTATAGCTTCCCTGGATTCTTCCCTTATGGTATCGCCCAGGTAAATTGCCCCGCAGACTTTCTCTTCAAGAATTACATAAATTGTGGTATCCGAAGTCTGCCTGTGGCCGGGAGTTTCATAATTCTTTTCCTTCAGAAAGTTTTCCCCGCCAAGCAGAACTTTTTTACCTTCAACAGTGCCTTCTATGCCCTTGCCTTTCAGATAATTAAATTCTTCAGGTTCTTTCAGTTCAATTTCCTCTTCTTTTGCCCTGGAAATTATGCTTTTGCCGATAGGGTGTTCAGAGTCTTGTTCCAGTGAAGCTGCCAGTCTTAATATGGTGTTTTTGTCGTATTCTTCATTAAATATTTCAATGCCGGTCACTGAAAAATTACCCTCGGTAAGGGTTCCGGTTTTGTCAAATATCACCGTGTCAATTTTTCTGGCATTTTCGAAAGGTGTGCGGTTTCTAATTAATAGGCCGTTTTTAGCTGCCAGGGCAGTGGAAACCGCCACCACCAGTGGTATTGCCAGGCCCAGGGCATGGGGGCAGGTAATAACCATTACCGAAACCATTCTTTCCAGAGAGAAGGTGAAATCCTTCTCCAGGCCCAGCCAGGTGAATAATGTTATGGTTCCCACGGTAATTGAAGTGAATGTGAGCCACTTCGCAGCTGTATCTGCAAATCTTTCGGTTTTTGATTTGGATTTCTGGGCTTCCCTGACCAGGTTCATCATTTTGTTCAGATAGCTTTCGTCGCCTGTCTGGGTAATTTTAACTCTTATTGGGCCGTCGCCATTGATGGATCCGCCCACTACCCCGTTTCCCTTTTCCTTATCTACAGGTTCCGATTCCCCCGTGAGCATGGATTCGTCCACATAAGACTCTCCCTCGAAAATTTCACCGTCGGCGGGAATTTTTTCTCCGGGTTTTATCTGAATCTTATCTCCCTTTGATAAATTGCTGATTTTTACATCTTCGGTGCCTTCATCAGTTATCAAATGAGCATTGTCGGGCAACAGCCTGCTCAATTTCTCAAGGGCAGATGATGCTCCAATAATGGAGCGCATTTCCAGCCAATGTCCCAATAACATAACATCAATCAGGGTTGCCAACTCCCAGAAGAAAAACTTGCCTTCCAGGCCGAAGACCACGGCAGAGCTGTATATATAAGCCACCGATATTGCCAACCCAATAAGGGTCATCATGCCCGGTGATTTGTCTTTGACTTCCTTGTATAAACCTTTCAGAAAGGGCCAGCCACCGTAAAAATAAATGGCTGTTGATATTGCAAACAAAATGTATCTGTCAGATTTGAAAGAAATATCCAGCCCTGTCCATTCCTGAACCATGGGAGATAACACAAGCACTGGAATTGTTAATATCGCAGAAATTTTAAAACGTTTCTTAAAGTCTTTCATCATCATTTTATGATGGGAGGTTCCATTATTTTGATCCATATTTCTTCTCCTTCTGTAGATAATAATTCTAAAAAATCTTTGCCCGTGTTGTTTAACCCGCTTTTCTACGCGGGTTTTTAACTGGACTTGTTAAATTTGATCTTGGCTTATAACCAAAAACGAACTTTGCAATTCGTCATCCTTATGACTACAAAGTAAGTGTTTCCGTCATCGCTAGGAGCGTCAAGCGACGTGCCCCATTAAGAATGGGGGAATGTATCGTTTGCAAAATAATTTGGTGAAAAATGAAAAAGATCCGGGCGCTGACAGACGCAAGTAAATGGGTAAGGAACCAACACGAATTTCGTCATCACGAGCATCCCTATGGATGCGTGGTGATCTCTGTACCACCCAGGTATGTGGGTTGGGAACAAACACGATCTAAACTGAGATTGCAACGCCCTTTCAGGACTTGCAATGACAACATCCTCCAAATTGCCACGGTTTCTTCGAAACCTTGCAACGAAGGGTTTTATTATTCATTGAAAAAAGGCTATCCAGTTTAGATAGCCCCAGTTTCAATATTCAATAGAATTCTTATCTGTCTGGTTTCATTAATGGACATGGACAAGTTCAGCTTTAAAGCGGAACTCCGCTGCCACTGGTGAATCTTCAAACAACTCTTCGGGTTGTATGGGGAATATTCTGCCCCCGTTTCTGTGGGTGTGTACTGCTGCGAAATCCAATAAGTCCTGGTTTTCATAGGTTTGGCCTTCTTCAATAGTAATTCCCGGTTTCTGGCTGTCAAAGGTTCCCCATACCTGTTCTCCTACTCTTACAAATAGAGTGTCAATCTTGCCGAAAAATGCGCTGGCAACAATTTCCTCCAGATCTTTAGAGGTTAAATCGGAATTAATCTTGTTATTGAAATTTTCCATTGCTTTTTCTTTTGCTTCACTTACAATGGGTTTTAACAATTCTCTGCATTTGTGATGTAAATCGGTGGCAGTAAGCTCTTCAGGGTTTCCTCTGATATACTCATGATAAAGGTTTTTGTAGGTATTGGCATCTTCATATACAGGAATAAGCCAATCCACGCCAGCCAATATAAGGGGAGCCTTTCTGTTTTTCATATAATTGTGCAATGCCTGGTTGATCTCATCAAAATAACGTTTTACATCTTTCTTATGATCTGAAAAATGTATTCCCTGCCCATGGTAAATAGCTTTGCCCTGGCCAATCCTGTGGGTTTCCGATGTGTGGAACTGCACCGATTCCTCGGGGACATCGAATCTTAAAACTTCAGCCATGCTGGCGGGCATACTGTCAATTTTCACTTCCTGCACTCCAAATATATTTCCCTTATAAAAGCTGTTTCCGTTCTGGCTAATGGTAAGCAAGTAGAAATCCTGGTTCTGGCTGAGTAATTCCAACAAGGGTTTTAAATGAAAATGGCCCGATACGGTAACAAGATCCTGAACGTTAATAGGCAACAGATAACACTGGAAGTAATTGGGAGTGAGGAACATTGCAAATCCCTGATCCATAAAGTTCCAATACGGGGAATCCTCCAGAAGCTCCCACGCAGGTTTTAATAACTTGCTGGAATAATATTCCTTGGAATAATCACCGGGCAATCTTTTCTCAACCTCTCTCAACAAGTTCTTGAAATGGGTTCTGTTGTAGTTGGGATCGGATTTGTCCACCAGGGATGACATATAAACAGTCACACTGGGTTCGCTTTTCATATCCATTAGTTGATCTAATTCTTCAATTGTAAAAGATCTCATTTCTTATGCCTCCAATCTGTTTTGTATATAAATGCAAATATTTTCTGTCCCAATTCCACCGTTTTCAGTTTTTTCCAGTAAAGCATGATTATTCCCGAAAAACATCATCAATTCTTAACAATATCTACCGACTGGAAAAACTTCAGCTTGAATCAGCTTTTCAGAACTTCTTAATGCCAGTTTATCAGGAATTACAAAATCTATCTGCCTTCCTGAACCATTACATTGACCGGCGGAATCGGTATTGAAAATCACAAATACATATACACATAGTTTAAACAGATTTGAAGGTTTATTAGTTTCATTAACATGACAAAACACCCGGAGTTGCAACTCCGGGCGTTGGTTTATACATTACTGCTGGTGAAGATGGACAATACAGCCCAGGTATTTTCTGTTTTCATCCAGGCCGGGGTCGGATACAAGCAAATAGGGCTTATCCTTTATGCGAACTGTTTGCTTTATGCTTTTCAAGCTTCTACGGGCTTCTGTGCAGGGATTGTCTTGAAGATTCAATATTTTTTCGTTAATATGGGCACAGTCGCGGTGAATAAGGTTGGAGTTGTCTTGTCCCACCAATTTGCAAAAATATCTGTTTATGTATTTTACGCTCTGGTTTTCATCGGTAAAAAAAACAGGGTGGCTGAATGAATCAAGCATGTTTTTCCAGTAATTTTCCAGTTGAATCAATTTTCTTTCGGCCTGGTATAACTTATTTCTCTGTTCGGTCTGTTTTAAAATTCTTCTTATAACCGGTGCAAGTAAATCAAGGTTGTCTTTTAATACATAGTCTGTGGCTCCCAGTTTCAGGGCTTGAATGGCAAACTCCTCGTTCACCACACCTGAAATAAATATAAAGGGGGTTTCGGGGTGAATTTCGTTGGCAAATTTTAAGGCTGAGATTCCATTGAACTCAGGCAGGTTGTAATCGGCAAGAATGATGTCGGGTTTGAATTCTCTTAGTTCATTCAAGAATGAACCTTTATTATCGACACGTTTCAGGGTGAATTTAAAACTTTCTTTTTTTAATTTCCATTCGATTAGTTCTGAATCAAAACTTATGTCTTCCAACATGAGAATTTTCAGGTCGGTTTCACTATCCACTTTTCTTCCTCCATTGGCACCAAGAATATCAGCATAAATTTGTTCCTGCGGGCTTGTTCAATAACAGCCAATAGTGAAATAATTTTTCTATGGAATCCCTGAAGGTTTCCGCTTCCATGTTCTTAATTACGTAACTGTTCGCGCCAAGTTCATAACTATGGTTAATGTCTGTTTTCATATCCGAAGAACTCAAAATTACAATTGGTATATCTTTGGTTAATTTATGATTTCGCAATTTCTCCATAAGCTCGAACCCGGAAATAACAGGCAGGTTAAGATCAAGGACAATTGCTCTTAATCTATCAAATAATTCGCTGTCTTTGGTTTTATTCCTTTCGAAAAAGAAATTCCAGGCTTCCTGGCCATCCTCGAAAAATAAAGCATGATCAAAAATGTTTGCCTTTTTCAAGGCTCGTTTAATAATTTCTCTATCGTATGGGTTGTCTTCAACTATTACTATATGCTTGTTAGATTTATTCACTCGAAATTGCCTCCTCTTCCTTTTGATACTTTTCAGGTAAAGATATATAAAAACTGGCGCCTTTTTCAAGCTCGCCCTGGGCCCATATTGCGCCGTCATGTTTGTTTATGATTCTATAAACCAAGGCTAGCCCTACACCGGTACCGGGGTAATCCTTTTCGCTGTGAAGCCGGGAGAATACCTTGAACAGTTTATCGGTATGCAGGGGGTTGAACCCTATGCCGTTATCGGTTATTCTATAAATCATCCGGCCGTTTTCATGCCAACTGTCAATTTCAATTACGGCCGGGTTTCTGGTTTTTGTAAATTTAACCGCATTTGAAATTAAATTAACAAAAACCTGGCGAATCAATGTCGGGTCAGCTTGGATGTTTAAGATGGAATTTAAATTGAATTTAATATTGCGGTTGTCACATAGAAATTTTTGTTCGGCGAGAATATCATTTAACAGGGAGGGCATTTCTATTGTCTTTGGTTGTATCTTTTTATTTCCCAACCGGGAAAAAATTAGAAGATCGCTTATAAGGCGGCTCATTCTTCTAGTATTGGTTCGAATTTTTTCAAAATAGTAATTGGCTTCCTGGGGCATCTGATCCATAAATTCTTCCTGGATAATCATGGAAAAACCGTCAATTGCCCGTAAGGGGGCCCGCAGATCGTGAGATACCGAATGGGAAAAAGAATCCAGTTCTTTATTCACCTGTAATAGTTTTTTGTTCTGCTTCTGAAGTTTATTATTTAACTCCAACAACTGGTTTTCATAATTCATATTATCGGTAATATCGGTGATGCTCTCTATTATGCCGGTTTCATTGTATTCCTCGACCAACTTTGAAGAATTAACCCTGGCATACATTTTTGAACCGTCTTTTCGGATGAAAATTCTGGGAGTAATCTCAGAGTTGTTGTTAAGCTCGTGGCTTATAAACAGAGAACACTTCTTTCCAATTATTTCTTCTCTTTTATAACCCAGCATATTACAAAGTTGCTGGTTCACATATTTAATCTTCTGGTTTTCATCCAGTGCCCAGATTCCTTCGTTCAGGTTTTCAATAAGGTTTCTATATTTTGTTTTGCTTTGTTCTAACTCAAATTTTGTATGTATATGTTTTGAAACATCCTGCAATGTAAGAACCAGGCTGGTTACCTTCCCCCCTTCATTCTTAATGGGAACCAGGCTCCAGTCCCAGTAGGATGTGCCCCTTTCAGGGGATTTCTCATAAGCAAAAGACTTGCCTGAAGCAAAATGGGGTTTGCCTTCGTTTATAACCCGGCTGAAAATTTTCTTATTTTCCTCGTGGGGGAAAAGGTCAAAATGGTTTCTGCCCACATAATAACCAGGGTCTTTTCCATCGGACAGAGCGTAAGCCCGGTTGACTTTTATAAAATTGAAGTTTGTATCCATAAAAGCTACCAGCATATGAGTGGTTTCTAATATGGTTTCCAGCATGGTTTTGGATTCGATAAGCCTGTCTAATGATTTCTGATCTATTTCTGATATTTTTTCCATATTGCCTCGTTATTTACATAAACCAAATTACTGAAAAGGAAATTTCCTTTTCAGTAATTTGGTTTTTACATAGTTTTCAGTTGTGGGTCAGTTGCAACCCACCAATACTTTCTGTTCCTGTTTACTTCTGTTAAAATCGCTTATTACCTTGTCACGGGTGAAGGTTTTCAGAAGGTTATCAATATGATCGTTTCTGAGTTTTTCTTCAACATAAGACCACAGGTTGCCCTGAAGGAGCTTTCTGCCTTTCTTCAGCTTCTCTCTGACTGCGCTTAAAGGCAGGTTAAGAATATAAGCAATTTCATAATAGCCCAGGCTTTCAATATCAGCCAGGACAATGGGTATTTTGTAGTCATCAGGAAGATCTTCGATACATTTTTTGATTTCACATTCCTTGAAACGGGACAAAAGCCTGGCGCCCACGGTTTCGGTTATTTCCATGCCGTATTCGTCTTTCAGCCGGTTGTATATGCTGAAGTCTTCAGGTTTTCTGGGTATTTCCCCGCCTGAATCATGGGTTTTCTTTTTGCTGTGAATTCGTACCAGGGTCTTAAACAGACATTCCTTAACTGAACTTTCCTTGTTAAACAGATGAGAATACCTGAAAGTTTTAAGGTAGGTGTGTTTAAGCAGTCGTTGAGCTTCCTGTTCGTCTGCGCATAAACGCGAAGCAGTTCTGTATAATGAATCAATATATTCCATAGCCTTATCATCGTCAAAACGTTTTTCCTTTTTGGTTCCCGATTTCATTAAAATCATCCTTTCAAATTATTATTTGCTGATATGCTTTAATAATAATTTTTGCATTAGTGTTTAAACATATCCATCTGGTCTATTTTATCTGAATTTTTAATTGCATGGGCACTTGACTGGTTATCCAGTCCGGGGCATACATTTTTGAGAAAGCCTGCCTTGCTGACCCGGCTTATAAATGTAAGAAAGGTTTTATGGTTGTTAAACAGTATCATATTATTCCTTTTAACAATGCTGTTTAATGCTTCTCTGGAAGTTATATTCAGCTTGGGCCTCCTTCTTACAAGGGTAATGTAGGAATTAAATTCTTTTTTAGCAGATTTCTTATTTTTTTGAAATAAATACATTAAATACTCATTTCCTTTCTTTGGGAATAGTTAAATAAACCTGATTGCTATAAAATAATGACATAGCAAATTAACAGATTGAACTATTGTTGATAAGGGGATTATTCATATAACCCTGGTTGTTTTTAACTCATAGCAAAATTAATATATTTATAAATAGCATTAACCCATCACCAACTTGAATTTGTAATTATATGAATGTATCTGTTAGATTAGTTTGTGGTATGAAGTAAGTTGTATCTTTTTGTACTTACCAGGCTCAAATTTAGTTTTGAACCTACTTGTTTTATGAGGACTCCCGGCAGAGATTTTGTCTGTAAGAGGGGCCAGGAGGTAATTTATTTATTTTTCAACTGATGCTATTATAAAAGAACAGGCAGTGATTGTCAAGTTGAAAAATATTTTCGCAGGTTGCCAAGCTTGTAAAAGAAAGAATAATTACCAGCATGAAAAGCAAAGAACCAATAAATAAAAACTTTAAAAATTGAAAATATTACAAATTATTCTTTAGTTGCAATTAAGTGGGCCTTTTATAGTAAACTAGTAAAATATTTATAACCCTGTGAGCTTGCCTGTCAATGTATTTAACATTTTATTAACAATTTAATATTTTTAAATAATTTTTCCGGTAGTAGCACAGGTATTGCAACTCTGGTGCCAGGGAAACGATCTTCGGAATTTTTCAGTTGGTATATATATGCGCAAATAAATCAGAATATAAGAAATGGATGATGCTGAATGTTTGAAAACAGGCAAGATGCGGGCCGGAAATTGGCTGAAAAACTGATGAAATTCAAAGACAGGCAACCATTGGTCCTGGCTATTCCCAGGGGGGGAGTAGAAGTGGGATTTGAAGTCGCCAGAAAGCTGGATGCTGATTTTTCGATCCTGGTAGCCAGAAAACTACCATACCCCGATAACCCTGAAGCTGGTTTCGGGGCAGTAGTTGAAGATGGGAGTTTTTTCATATTTCCTCATGCCTATCATTATTATGATAAGGGCACAATTAACAGGATTATTGCAGAACAGAAGCAGGAAGTTGAGAGGCGGATAAGGGTTCTGAGAGATGGTGAAACTCTTCCCCACATAAAAGGCCGGGTGGTAATTCTGGTGGATGATGGAATTGCCATGGGTTCTACCATGCGTGCAAGTATTGCTGCCTGCAGGAACCTGAAAGCTGAAGAAATTATTGTTGCGGCCCCTGTTACAAGTAACCGGGTTAAGTCCGAGCTTCAGGATATGGTTTCTGAGGTAATAATTCTGGAAACACCCTCAAACTTCAGGGCAGTGGCGCAGGTTTACAGGCACTGGTATGATGTGCCCGATGAGGAAGCTGTGAAGATCTATAGAAAATGGGAAAAAGAATACGCTGGCTCTCTTCAGTAATAAGAAGGAAAAATCAAAGCATGCCCTGGGGCTGGTCTGCCCTTCTGGGTTTGTTTTGAATAACTGATGGGATTTCTATTTCAGTATTATTAAACTCGTTCATTGACTGGTTGATATCATTTTCTAAAAAAGTTATAACCCCATCGGCGCAAGCGGAAATAAGACTGGGCAGGGCTTTTTTTTCAAACTCGGTGAACCGGGCTAGAACATAGTCTGAGGTGTCCATATAATCAGGAGCGTGTCCGATGCCTATACGCAGCCGGGGGAAGTTTCTGTTCCCCAGTGTTTCAATGATAGAAATCAAACCTTTGTGGCCGCCATGGGAGCCTGAGGGGCGGAACCGGATTTTACCGAAAGGCAATGCCAGGTCATCAACAACAACAAGAAGATCCCCGATGGGGATCTTATGTGTTGTCATTAACGATTGAACTGCCTGGCCGGAAAGGTTCATATATGTCTGGGGTTTGGCCAGAATTACCCTGGAGTTATGAAAGACTGTGGCAGCCACTCTGGATCGGTTGGTTCTGGACCAACTGCCAGCTTCCAGCCGGCCTGCCAACTCGTCTATTACCATAAAACCCAGGTTGTGTCGGGTTTTGGAATAGCGGGCGCCGGGATTCCCCAGGCCCACTATTATTTTTTTATTCAATTAAGAATTCTCCTAAACAGCTGCGGGTTCAGCTTCAGCTTCTTCGCCCTCTGCAGCAGCGCCTACTTCGCCCTCTGCGCCCTCTTCGCCTTCCACGGCTGTTTCCAGTTTTATAACTCTGGGCGGATGAACCACAGCAATAACTTCATCGGGGTCTATTAAAAGCTCGATGTTTTCAGGAATCTCCAATTCTGAAGCGATTCTTCTGTCGTGTTCGGCCAGGTCTGTAACATCTACAGCGATTTTTTCGGGGATGTCCAGGGGATAGCCTTCCACGGGTACGCTCCATACCAGGTGATCAAGTACGCCTCCGCCTTTTACACCGATTGATTCACCAGTGAGTCGAATGGGTACGTTGGTCTGGACTTTTTCATCCAGTGAAATTTTCTGGAAATCGATGTGTATATAATTTTTCTTGTAGATATCTTTTTGAACTTCGTTAACCATGGTGGTAATTTCAGTTTTTTCATCTTCAACTTCCAGGTTAAGAATTACACGGGTTCCCGCCTCAGTGGTGAGAGCTTTTCTGATGTTGTGATCGTCAAGTTTAATCAGAATGTTCTCGAAATCTTTTCCGTAAATTACTGCAGGTACCTTGCCTTCTTTTCTCAACTTTTTGCAAAGTTCTTTTCCGGTTTTTTCTCTCTTTTGTACTTTAAACTTAAATTGTTTCATTGTTTTTCTCCCTTCGGATAGCCTAATACTTTATATAAATATGAAGTTATTTCTTCCCAGATAAAATATTAGTATCATAAACCCGCTGATATGTCAACAGTTTTTTTAAAATTAAATAAACAGTTTGCTTACCGACAGGTTAAAAAAGTTTCTTCTTATGGTTTCAGCAAACATGGGCGCTACCGATAATTTTGTAAATTTCCGCAGATCCTGATCTTTGGGTAAGGGTATTGTGTTGGTTACCGCCACTTCTTTAATTGGGGAATCATTCATCATCTGAACGCAATTTTTTGCAAGAATGGGATGGGTGGCGCAGGCGTAAATGTCATTTGCGCCAAGTTCTTTTATAAGTTTTGCGCCCATTACCAGAGTCCCTCCGGTGGAAATCATATCATCGATCATTATTGCGGTTTTTCCCTTAACATCACCAACCAGTTCTACAATTTCTGCAATGTCGGGCTTGGGGCGGCGTTTGAAAATAATTGCCATGGATGCGTCCAATCTTTCTGCAAACTCTCTGGCTCTCGCTAC
>CAZSLZ010000020.1:27444-30051 GCA_964607865.1 uncultured bacterium | reverse complement strand
GAAGAAATACAAGGTGGTGGTTGACTGTGGTAATGCCACCCCCGGCCTGTTTATACCCAAACTGTTAAAAAGATTGGGCTGCGAGGTCATACCGCTGTTCTGCGACCTTGATTCCTCATTCCCCAACCATTTGCCCGACCCGGTAGGAGTTGAATATTATGGCCCATTAAGAGAAAAAATTCTGGAAGAAAAAGCTGACTTCGGCATAATGATAGACGGTGACGGCGACCGGGTGGGTTTTATAGACGAAACAGGCCAGATTCTATACGGTGACATAATTTTTACCCTTCTCATAAGAGATATTATTCCCGAAAACCCCGGTGCCAAAGTAATTATTGAAATGAAGGACACCGAACTGGCTTTCGAGGAAACCAGAAGGCTGGGCGGAGAACCCATATTCTGGAAGACTGGCCATGCCCTTCTGGATCATAAAATTCATGAGGAAAACGCCATCCTCTGCGGTGAAATGTCATGCCATTTCTGGGTTTGCGACGATTATTACATCTATGACGACGCTATTTATGCCATGGCCCGGGTCCTGAAAATGCTGGATAGAACCGGCAGAAGCCTGGGGCAACTTTACCGGGAACTGCCCGAATTATACAACACCCCTGAATATAGAGTAGCGGTTCGTTCTGGCAGCCAGACAGAGCTTATCTCTAAATTAAGGGTGGATATGCGTCCTAAATGTGACAAAACCATTGAAATTGACGGCATCAGGGGTTACCTGGGAGATGCCTGGTTTTTGATCCGTTCTTCTAACACCCAGCCTGTGATATCCGTAAGGGCGGAAGCCCGATCCAGAGAGGGGTTGGCAAGGGTCAAGGATTTCATTGAAGATACCCTGAGAAAATATCCCCAGGTGGATTTCTCCTGGGAAAGACAGTACGATGTGGTTTAAGGGAGGGATTTGATGATTCATCTGGGTTTTCTGCTTCATTTACACCAACCTCCCAATCAACTTAAACGGGTTCTGGACAGGGCCGTAACCGATTGTTACAGCCCCCTGTTTGATCTGATAAATTCAAGAAACGACGCCCGTTTTACTGTCAATCTCAATTGGTCCCTTACAGAGTTGCTCTTGAATAACGGTTTTGGAAATATTCTCTCTAAAATAAAACTTGCCATGAACTCAGGTGTAATTGAAATGACCGGGACAGCTGCCTACCATGCCATTTTGCCCCTTATCCCCTATCAGGAGCAGGTCAGGCAGATTAAACATAACCACGCCAAGAACCTTAAAGCTCTGGGAAAGGCTTATAAGCCAAATGGGGTTTTCCCCCCCGAACTTGCTTTCGGCCATGAGATAATTGACTCTATCAAGGAATGCAGTTATAAATGGACTATCACTGATGATCAGCCCTTTAACTGTATTCACAACCAGGTTCCCTGGAATTATATACCCCGGATGGAAGGGTTGCCGATTCTGCTAAGATCGAATTTGTGGAGCTACAAAGTAAGCATGGAAAACAAGGATTTTGGCCAACGCTACTCGGGCAGGGAAGTTATTGATTCTTTGATTAACAAAATGAATAACTGGTGGGAAGGAAAAGACGGTTATATTATAATTGCCCTTAACGGTGAAACCTTCGGTTATCATGTGCCGGGTTATATCGATTATTTTCTTAAACAAATGTTAGATACCCTGAAATGGAAAAAAGATCAGATTAAATTAAGCCACCTGAGTGAAATTGTCAGGATTTTTCCAAAAATTAAAAAGGAAGTGCCTCCCGGATCCTGGTCAACCAACGATGAAGACTTCTGGTCGGGTAATTTCTTCCCTCTGTGGAAAAACAAGTATAACAACAGTCATGCTTTGTTATGGGAGTTGGCCAATCTGGCCCTGGCATCTGTGAAGGAATTAGAGGAAACGCTGGATAAAAGCTTGAGTTCATCAACATTCTGGTGGGCAAACAAAAAAGACAGGAAAATATCCCCGTTAACCCTGAAAAGCATACAGATGCTGGTGGACGTCATTAAGCATGCCCAGCCAGACAACCTTGAAAGAGCCAGGGAAATAGAAGAATAACTCAGGCAGGTACTTTCAGATAAAACCAACCTGGGTATTTTAATGGATAATGATTTGCGAACAGAGCGGAATATTTAAAGATTATTATCTCTCATGACACCAGTATGTTTTTCCATGACAGGCATGATAGCCGGGCCCTCTTCCACAAGACCCATCGGTTAATGCCATCATTGCGTCATAGTGTGCTCTGCAATCGCCAGAATGATGCATGCACATGTAGTCGTATGGAATACGAAAATCAAAATTATATTCCTCATGACTGGTTGGACAGGTTGGAAGTGAAGCAATATAATCTGGAACCATTATAGCTTTTGCTTCATCTGGATAGCAACCATAACCACATCTTTTCAATTCCTCCGAGCCACCGGGATAATCAGCCAGCATCATCTGGCCGGCAGTCATCAGAGCTTTCATATTAGACATGCACGCCCTTAATTGAGCTGTGGCACGTGCCTTGGTAATGTTGGGAATAATGATTGAAGCCAGGATTGAGATAATTGCAATCACGATCATCAATTCAATAAGAGTGAAACCTTTTCTGTTCATGAACGCCCTCCTTAATTTAAACTGTTTCCGTT
>CAZSLZ010000020.1:0-27344 GCA_964607865.1 uncultured bacterium | reverse complement strand
ATAGTTTTTACTTAATTATATTATAGTATAAAACAAACAATTTGTCCACTGTTTATGATATTTTTTAATCGTTTTTGCACCAGTTGGATAAAAGATTCAGGACTGGTATTGATGTGAAATGGGCGGCAAGGCCCATTTGTTTGAAATCGAGATAGGTTTCAAAACTGATATGAGGGTTTTTACAAAATTCATCGTTATGTTTATGAAACTGAAGAATGCCTTTTCTCAGCAGAATAAGTTCGTGGGCAATGAACTCAGGGTCGATGCTTTCCAGCTGTTCGAAGCTTCCCCGGCGGGTGAAACCCACCACCAGCTTGTTCTTCATTTTCACTTCTTCCATTGTGAATTCAAGGGGAATTTGCTCAAGATGTTCGTAATAGCGGTGTTCCAGAGCCAGGTTAAACTCTAATCTTATATAATGGAATGCAGCCAGAAATGTTGAAAAACCTTCTTCAAGATTTTTCAACTGGTTTCCGAATGACTGGCGAAGACAATTCATAATGTCATTCAATTCTTCGTCCTGGCCCTGTTTTGCAGTGCTTAACTCTACAAGTTTATCAATTAAATCCAGCAGATATTTGCTGCTGTTTAAAATTTGCAGGAGGGAAAAGTTGAAGTTCTTGAAAAGGGTCCTTCCATCTTCGGACATCTCTGCATGTTTTTTTCTGCGAAAAGAAAAATATTTTGGGTTCTTGGGGTCTGGATAAGACCAGAACTGAGATAATTTTTTAAAAAATTCAGTAAAGGTTTTCGAACTTTTTATGGTTTCCCTGGAATTTTTCTTCTTTGTTTTTTCATCAACAAAATCCAGGTAGCACCAGAAATCTCTCTTTAAAGTTCTGCCCACATCGCTCCAATATATTTCACTGTAATAGTCCTCGTCGGTGAGAAGTTTCAGGGTTAAAGCAGCGGTTCTTCTGACGCTGAAATCCTCATCTTCCAATGAATTTGTAATAAAGCTTACAGCCCTGGGGTTATTAATACTGCCCATAAGTTTTATAACCCTGGTTTTTATTTCAGAATCTGTAGTATTATAATAAGCATTAGCCAGAGGCTCAAAGGTTTCGTCTTTGAGTTTTTCAACCAGATCAGCTGCTTTTCTGTAAGATTCCTGGTCTTTGTTCTGCAATAAATCAGTCAAGTTTTGCATTGTAATATCTCCTGCTTTTTTATTTATTCTGTTTCCCAAAAGTCTGTCACATTTCTATAGTCCGTTATGCTGTTATTGCTAGCCTCAAAGAGGCGTGGCAATCTCAATTCAGATCAGGTTAGTTCTAAACCCACTTACCTTGCGTCCGTGAGCACCCGGACCTTTTTCCGGTTAAAAAAACTATAATGCGAACAATATATTTCCCAATTCTTAACTGAGGTGGTACAGAGATCGCCACGTCGCCTGACGTTCCTCGCGATGACTAAATTAGGGGTTGTTTCCAACCTACTTGCCTTTTTCAAACCATTACTTTTCATTTTATTGCTCACATCTTTTTTCATTCAGGACCCAATTGCTGCGCCGGCGTTCTCAGACAGTCCTCGTTTCACTGCGGAACCCGAGCTTGGCTCCGCTCATCCTTCATTACAATAGCCGCTGCCTTTTTCAATGTATAAAATTTCCCATATTGGTTTTTGTGGGTATAGCTGGGCTCCTGTTTTAGAAGTCGCCTGCGCCACACCCACCAGGTGTTGTCTAAACCCACTAATCTGGGTGGTAAAGAGATCACCGCGCATCCATAGTGATGCTCGTGATGACTAATTCTGTGTAGATTTCGTTTTTTTCTTTTAACAATTGTTGATTTTTTTTGGGAATCAGTATAACAATTATTCAGGAAAATTAGTTCAGTAGTTGCCAAAGTTATGACTTGGTGGTTTCTTCTTTGCCTTTCTGTTCAATTACTTCAATAAATGCAGTTTTTAAACCCGGATCATAATGTTTTCCAAATAACTGCAGGAATTGATTATAGTATTCTTTTTCTGATAAATTAAAGCTCTCTTCCCGGCCTTCAATGTAACTTTCGGCAATAGATAATATTCTGGCGCCGGCAGGGATACTCTCACCTGATAAACCATCAGGGTAACCTGAACCGTCAAATTTTTCATGATGATAACGAATAATAGGAGCGACTTTTTTAAAGAATTTTATATGAGAAATCATCCTTGCCCCTTCAGTAACATGCATATGCATATTGTCTTCGGTAACTTTCATCTTACCGATGTCATGAAGGAAAGCTGCGTAACAGAGGGTTTCATATTCTTCCTGTGGCAGGTTTAGCTTACGGGCGATGGAAGAAGTCAACCTGGCAACCTGAAGGGAATGATCTCTGCTTACTGGGTTCATAATATCCAGACAATCTATAAGAATTTCCACCACTTCCATATAGAAGTTTTTAAACTGCTCCATAACCAGGTAATTATGCAAAGCTACCGAGGCCTGGGAAGCCAGAACCGATAAATATTCCAGATCCTGCTCGGTAAAACCACCATCTTTTTTGTTAACCATTTCCATGACTCCCAGGACGGTTTCGCCCCACAAAAGAGGAACACAAGCCAGATTTCGGGTCTGGAAGTCGAGGCGTTTGTCCACTTCCTTATAATGTCGTGGATCATTTTCAAGATTGTTGGCTGCTACCGGCTGGCGGTTAATTACCACCCACCCAGCTATTGATTTTTCCGAAACAGGTATTTTTGATTTCATCAACTGCTGGCGTTTAGGGCTGATTGCTTCCTTAAAATATAAGAACTGTTGTTCGTCCTCTAAAAGCAGAATCGAACCTCCCTGGGCATCGCATATACTTGTGCCGGTTTTCAGTATATGGGTAATTATCTCTTCTTCATCCAAAGAAGAATTTAGAATTATTGAAGATCGGCTTAAAACCGACAAAGCATTCAATTCGTCCTTCAATACCTTTACAATTTCCTTTTCCTGATCTTTTAAAACAGTATCGGTAGCTTTCTGAATTGATTCTTCAACTTTCTGTCTGTCTTCGGTAACTACTGTAGATTTTTTAGTAATTCCGGGAATTATGAATTTATCGGGGATATCTTTTTTCCTGTAAGCGGGTTCCTCAGCTTCACGGGCAAAAAAAGGATGTTTCAGCTTTTTTTCTGTTGAATAAATATAATCCCAGGCATTATCCAAATCGCTTAAAAGGGTTACATAAGGTTTTATGTCTTTACCTGTCCTCATTTGCACATATTCCAGAGCGAAGGTATCGTTAGGATCGTGCATGGCAATAATCATTCTGCCATCGGGTGTTAGATCGGGACAAATCAGGTTGTATCTTTTCGCCATAGCCTGAGGTATATTTTTTGCAATCTCCTTGTTGATTTTTTCAAATTCAATAGGATAGGGCTCTGCATTCAATACCTGCGCTTTTGCCTTTAAAACGTCTTCAGGTTTAATTACTTTGAGCTTAACCACCAGCTTCTCAAGAGGTTCGTTGTTAGCCTTATGAATTTTAAAAACATTCACCAGTTCAGATTTCTGAACAATTTTATTATCATAAAGGTTCTTAATAATTTTTTCATCAAGATTCATCTATATTATTCCTCCAGGTTATACCCAAAAAATACTACTGCCACCATTTTTTCTTTTTCATTTCTTCTCTTAATAATTCCAGTTCA
Source organism: uncultured bacterium (assembly GCA_964607865.1). Lineage (GTDB taxonomy): Bacteria > Vulcanimicrobiota > JAJTBE01 > JAJTBE01 > CAZSLZ01 > CAZSLZ01. The sequence goes on along the minus strand of CAZSLZ010000020.1, from coordinate 23,726 downwards.
GATCGTTCTTTTTCTCTTTGAATTCTCTCAAGGGCCAGAGAGTCGATGAGTTCCTTTTTCTCGGTTTCGTAACGTTGTATCAGTTCATATTTATCACGTTTTTCCATCTCAAACTGATCTCTTAATTCCAATTTTTCCTTGTAACAGGCATCCAGGTGTTTATCCTTTTCTTCCATCATAACCCTGAAACGTTCGTTTGTAATGGGCCCGGAAATCTTTTCCCCTTCTGAAAACTGCTTATATAATTTTTCATTTTCCTTTTGTAAATTACCAATCATTGTTAACAGCTTTTTATTTTCATTCTTAAGTTTGTCAATTAATTCTCTATTATCCCCGGCCTGGCCGGCAATCCCAGTTCCTTTGAAAGGAATGGTTTCAATCATACTGAAAATGCCATTGACTTTTTCCAGGATCTTCTCCTGTTGTTTTTTAGTATCTTCCAGTTCTTCATCAATTTTTGTAAAGGCTGAGGATTCATTACCTGATGAAGTTTCTTCTGTTTCAATTTTTCTTGAAATATCCTGCATCTGTTTCATTGTTTCCAGAAGGCGGTTTTCCAGGTCCCTGGTTTCTTCCAGTTTGGATGTGAACAACTCATGAATTTTCTTTACTTCCATGATTTCATCATCATCAAACATTTCAGCAAAAGTATTCTGAATTTTATCAAGCTTTTCCTGAAATTTTTCAAGGATATCCTGATGATTGTTTAACTTTTGTGATATAATACTTTCAAGGTTTGTGTAATCTATGTTGACTCCCGATGTTTCGCCAATATCTTCAGTATTTACGCCTTGAGCTTTGAAATTATTCCGGATAACTTCCATCTGTTTTCGAAACTCTAAAATAAAGTCATTAGTTTCTTCCAATGTTTTTCTGATTTCAGGGAACTGTTCCCCAGCTATCGGCTGGCCATCTGTTTCAGCGATTATTCCGCTCATTGAATCAAGTTTTTCAAGAATTTTTTCATGGTTTTCGGTAGAAATTCGTTCCAGAGATTCTCTTGCTTTTTCATAGGAAACCCACAATTCATCTAATTTGTTGTTCAGGATTTTTTCAAGGACGGGTATAAGTGCCCGGGCTTCCTCTGAATCTTCACCAGCCAGAATCTTACCTGTATTTGCCAGGCTGGCAAATTTAGCTTCTAAAACCTCCTGGGTTTGAAGGTTGGCCTGGTATAATTCTTTCTGCCCTTCCTGTAATTCTTCAAACCTTTCATTAAGCAGGCTTCCCACCTTTTTAGCAAATTCTGCATAACCCTGGGAACCTCCGTTGCCCGGAGTATTTTCAATTATTTCCCTTATTCGGGCAAGAAGCTGCTTTTGCAGGTTTACATTCAAGTTTACCAATACTTTGTGAGCGCCATCCAGGTCCGTTTTAAAGCTTGCAAGCTGATTTTCGAGCAGGCTTTCCATAACCGGAATTATTCTCGATTTACCGGGTTCGCTGGAACCATGCCCTGTAATATTCTCTTCCAACTCGTCCAAGCGTTCGTTCAATTCCTTATGTGTCTTAATTTGATAATCCACCAGGGCTTGCTGGTTTTCTTTAAGAATCTCGTTTCCTTCTATAATAAAGTCACCCATGCTGGAAATTATAGTTTCAGGATCTACTGATTTTCTAATATCAGAAATTGCACCGAATAATTTGTCAACCTTGGTTATTACTTCCTGTTTTATCTGCGAGGACAATAAAGTCAGGTTTTCTGTGAACTGGCTTGATTCTTCCTCGGTTCTTTCAATATGGTCTTTTATAACTTCGGATAGTTTTCCCAGATTGCCATTCAGTATAATATTTTCCTTAACTGTTGCCAACATTTGTTCCATGTTTTCAAGAGTATAGGCAAGATTTTTCTCCGGGTCAAAATAGCCGATTATCGAAGTTAACACTTCGCGGTTTTTATGAACCAGTTTATCAACACTTTCAGAAGTGAAGCCTAATCCATCCATTTTTTCCAATAATATCTTCTGGTTATTGGCTACCAGGTTCACTATCATTTTCTGGCTGGAATCAATATCGTTCTGCAGAATTTTGCTCTCGTGCTCTAAAAGCTTCTGCAGCCGGGCAAGTGAATTGACAAGATCGGTGTCTATACCGAATTGACTTGTTTCAGCCTGAATTTTGTTCAGTTTTTTCAGTTTTACATCAATTAAATCTGAAATTGAAGGTATCAGGTTTTCAAAAAAGTTGAACTGCTTTTCTATATCCTTGATATTTTCAAATCCCGATTCGAGTGAATCCAGTTTTTCCATTAACCACTTCTGAGAATTAACATTCAGGTTAACCAGAATTTTCTGGACCGATTCCTGGCTTTCTTTCAGTTCGTTGGTCTGTTCATATATTATGTATTTAATATTCTTTAATATCTGTTCCGGGGCAAAAGATTCTCTGAGATTTAATATGACAGAATTCAATTCATCCATGTTGGCGTTCATATCTTCGCTGTGTCCGCCCTTACCCAGAGATTTGAAACTGGAAAGATTGGAATTAAGATGCTCCAGGGACTGCAGGCGTTCATCCACCAACTGGTTAACATCGGCCATTATGGCCTCAAAGGTCTGCATCTGTTCGGTTATTTCATCAATACTGTCTTCTATATTTATTAATTCATTTAAACGGTCTAACTGTTGTAATTTCTCCACCAGGACATTCTGGTTATTAACATTCATATTTACCATGAATTTCTGGTAAGATTCCTGTGATTCTTTCAATTTATTGAAATTTGCCTGAACAATCTCTTCAAAAGTCGTATTTATTGATTCCGCCTCCAGGCGTTCGCTGAAATCATCCAGCAAGCTTTGAATCTGAATGATTCGCTGATCCATTTCTTCCTTTTCTATACCGGGCGGATTCTTGGAATTTGGCAAATTCCTCGGTGGCGCAACTCCCACAGCTTTTTCCAGGTTGGCAAACCTTTCTTCAAAAATATTATAAAAATTATCAAAAATACTTTCCATATCTTTGATACTGTTTTTGATACTGTTAATTGATTCAGGCAAAATCCGGGCATCCTGAAGTTTATCAATAATATTCTTCTGTTGTCTTCCTGCCACTTTAATCAGTGCATTCTCAATAGCCCGGCGTAATTCAGTAAATTTGGGATCCAGGTTCTGATTCTCCGATTTGCCCGCCTTCCTTAATGAATTTTCTATGGTAACCAGGCGGCCCAGGAATTCCTGTTTTTCACGCTGGCTGAAAGCTGCATTCGGTTCCACCAGAGGCCGGGTAGCCTGGCTCAGGTTTGCCAGCCTCTCTTCAAGAATATCCTGAAAAGTCGGCAGCATCTCCCGGACTTCATCCACCAGGCCGGGAAATTCCTGGCTCATTTTTTTAATTTTGGTAAACTCCCCTATAACTTCACGATGAATGTTATTGCCTATGGAAGCAAGGATTCGGCGGATTTTCAACTGGCCTTCCTTCAGTTCGTTAACTGCCCCCACAACAATTCGAATATCAGGGTTGTCAGTGGCCAACTCCGATTTTGCATTATCCAGGTTTTTTGACAACTCTTGCAGGTCTTGCTTTCGATTCTGTAAGCTCTCCTTAAAACCATCAATGTTTTCGCTGCAAAAACTGACAAAAGTATCAATCTTTTTTTCTAATTCTAACACCGGATTATCGGTTCTTAACTGATTAAATTTTTCCAGTATCAAATCTTCCCGGCTTTTGATATTTGTCTGAAGTTTTTGTAATTGATCATCTATTGATTTCAATTTACTTAACTTATCTTCTAAAAGTTTATCTATAGATGATATAACAAAACCGGAAAACTTTTCCCTGTCAGCCTGGCTTACTTCTGAACTTTTTATTTCATTATTAAGGGACATTTCGGTTATAATATTTTCAACCGATTTCTGCATGAATAACTGTATTCTGGATGAAGCATCCTCCTCAAAATCAAGTTTGAGTATTTTTTCCACGTTGTTTTTTATGTCGTTTACATTTTGTTCCAGTTTTTTCTGGCTCGACCTGGTGCTTTTTCTAATGATTGAAGATTGATTGAGCATTTGCTTCAAGATCTGCCGTGTTTTGATTTCAAACAATTCATAAAGAAAATTTATAAATTCCTTATCGTCAATTATTGAGTAAGGGACTTCCTTATTTTCACGTTTCTCAAGACGCCCAAGAAGATCTTTCAAGTTCAGCACTTCATCAATATTTACAAACATTTTCTCTTGATTATGGTCAGCTATAACTTCTCCCTGTCCCACTATTTTTTTCAGTTCAGCTTCATTTATTTCCAGCTTCTTAACAGCTTCATCAAAACTATATTTATTCGCCATTTATACCACCAATAACAGTCAATTTAAAAATCATTCTTTAAACTAATCTGACTTATTTTAATTTCTTTTTCAGTCGATATTTTATTTCAGGACTTATATCATTCACTTTCTGTCCTTTTTGCCAGAATTCTTTTGCTGTTTTTCCATCGCCATCTTTTTCATAAGCTAAGCCTAAATAGTAGTTAGCTTCAGCGGAATTTGGATAACTGATAACAGCGTTGTTAAGTTCTTCAATTGCGCTTTTGGTATCTCCCATGGCTAATTTATATCTTCCTTTGGCAATGCGAATGTTCTCCGGGTCCCTATACTTGTCAACAGCTGTCTTCAAATCGTTTTCGGCCTCGGATGTATTGCCTTTTCTGGCATAAGCCAAAGCCCTTGTGAGGTACAGGTCAGGATTACCGGCATCATAAACCAGGCCCTGGTTCAACTTATCAACGGCGTCATTTAAAGAACCGTCCTGAATCAAGCTGTTTCCGTATAATATTAGGATGTTGCCCAGCATTTGATGGTTTTCCTTATTTTTTGAAAGTTGTTGAATATCAATATCAACTTCGGAATATTTTTTCAGCACTGCATCAACTTTTGCCTTCTGGTATCTGACCGAGTCCTGTAAAGGATTTATGGACACATAAGTATTTAACACATCGGAAGCCTTTGAAAAATTACCGGATAATCTTTCATGCTCGGCATGATCTTTTAAACTGGTAAGATACAGTTTTTCATATTTATGGTTGGCAGGTTCTTTCTGATACAAATAACCAAAGTCCCGGCTGGCTTTCTCCAGTTCGCCCTGTTTCAGATATAACTTACCACGCACAGCCCTTGCTTCTAGTGAATCGGTATATTTTATGGTTATATCCAGCATATCAATGGCATCTTTGGTTTTTCCCGAATTCTGCAATTCCTTTGAATATTTAAAGGCCAATTTGGGTAGTTTTTCTTTGGCATTTTCATGATTGGGGTCTTTTTTTAAAGCTTTCTGATACAACACAATAGCCTCTTCGTTGCGGTTATTTAATTCTTCCCTTTCACCTTTCCTGAAATAGGCATTAGCTTCATAACGGGGAATATCCGAGTCGTCAGGATCTTTCTTCTGGGCAAGGCGATACTGTTCCAGGGCCTTATCAAACTCATTCAGCTTAACATATACCCTGCCTTTCGCCAGATGCCCCGCACTGCTTAATGGTTCACCTACAACATACTGGTCGTAATCCTTCAAGGCATTCAGATTGTTGCCCTTATATTCGTATAGAACTCCCCGGTAATATCTATATTCATGGTTGTCTGGCTCTACTTCTACAGCCTGTTGAATATCCTTGAAAGCGCCATCATAATCATTCTTCCAGTCCATCAGAATCTTACCCCGGACAAAAAGCGCCTCGGGCATTTCAGGAACAATATCCAATGCTTTCTCTGCGGCATCCAGGCTTTTTTCATAATCCTTCTTATCATACCAATGCTTGCTTGCCAGAACCAAAACTTTTGGATTGGACGATTCACCGCCGGCCAATACCTTTTCCAGCTCCTTTTTTAAAGCATAATCTTTATCAATAAAATGCATAGCATAAGGACGCAATATGAATATAAATACTATAAGTGCTATAACCCCTATGACAATAGGCTTGGAATGTTTTTTCAGTATTGAACCGAAATCGTCAAATTCATCCTTATTTACAGTAAACTCATTTATTACAAAACCGTCATCGCTTTCTACAGCTTCCTTCTCGGCTTTCTTTTCTTCTTCTTTTCTTTTCTTTTCCTTAAACTCGTCAGGGATTTCCCAGGGTTTGCTCATATTTTTTTCCGGGGAAGTCTCGTCAGCAGGCACTGAACTTTTTGGAGTAAACAAAGAAGCCTGGACTTCCTTTTCCTGAACTTCGCGGGGCTTGACATGAATAAAAGGCTTGGGAACTTCAATCTTTTTCACTTTCTCTTCTGAAGAAGGCTGCCATTTGTACTCTTTGCCCTTGTTGAACTGATAAGGAGTGGGCGAATCGGATTCAGGAGAAACGGTTTCGGTAGAAACTGCCTCTTCGTTTTCCTTTTTTTCTTCACTTTCAATTGCCTCGGAAACCGCACCGAACAAATCAAATTCACCGGCTTCACCAGAATTTTCAGCACTGTTTTCTTCCTTATCTGAGGCTGTCTGTTGCTGAGTATTTTCAGGGGGAGTCCACTGGTAATCAACACCCTGGTTAAACCGGTAAGGAGTTCCTTTGTCCCGGGTTTCCTTTGTGCCTTCCGGGGTGCTGGCCATAGCTCCCCAATAACTTTCACGGGACGAAACCTGTTCACCCCTGTCAGGCTTAAAGGGAGTTACCGGCGCACTTTTCACCGATTCCTGTTTTTCGTCTTTTGTATCAGATATATCAGATTCATTTTTTGAGCTTCTTCTAAACAAGGCTTTACCTTTAAAACCTTTGGAACCTTTTGCTCCCTTTATACCTCCTTTTAATTTGGGGCCAGCTTTCTTTGCGTCAGCTCCACCGGTTTTAAGCGATTTCCTTAAAGATTTCCGGCTCAGGCCCCCGCCAGAACTCTCTGAACTTTTTTTCGGAACGTAATGTTCTGTCTCGGCAGGAGCTGTCTTCAAACGAGGCCCTGACTTTTCCAATGGCTTGCCGCAATCGCTGCAAACCTCGCTATCTCCCGGATTTACAAAACCACAATGTGGACAAAATAGCATGTTAACCTCCTGTTTTGATTGCTCACTATTTCAATAATCGTTAACCGGTCGTTTTCTTAATCCCCAGTAAGAAGAATACATGGGAAAGTTCTCAGGTATTCCAGCTGATTCATGGTGTTCGCCCTTGCAAAAAAAGATGAAATCCTTGCCACTGTCAGACGATTTGTAAGATTCGATATATACCAGTTCATTTCCAGCAGCCGGACAAGCTGGCAACTGGTCTAAATACTTGGGCACAAGTTCCTGCAGGCCTTCTGGATACTTGCCCCTGATTTCTTTGAACTTCTGCAGGCCCTGAACAATTTTGTCAATGTTTTGAGTGCAATGGCCCAGTTGTTGCTGGGCTCGATATTTTACATATGCAGGATAATATAAATTAACTAGAATCGCAATTATGATTATGCTGAAAAGGCAACCTGCATATGTGAATCGCGTTTTTTTCTCTTTTTCATTCATTATTTCTTCAAGAGTTTTTGTTTCGCTTGATTCATAAATCATGGTATATTCAGGATACCACTTTATAATATCACCTTGTAATTCACCTATGGAATAATAACGTTTATCCAGTGTTGCCACGCATCTATGAATAATGTCGGAAAAAGCTTTGGAAACTTCCTCCGCTTCTGTTGAAATGTGGGGTATTTCTTTAATATCAGAATATTTACCTGTTTTCTTACCTGTAAACATATGGTAAATCAAAAGCCCAAGAAAGAAAATATCCAATCGGGGGCCTGGTTCTTCATCAGGAATGAATACATCCCCGGGGAGCTGCCGGGGGTTCAATAAGGCAGCTGAGCCCAGATCAACTACAATGGGAACACCCTCTGAATCAACCACCACATCTTCAAGGCTGATGTATCGCAAATTAAAAACCTGTGCAAGGCTATTGAAATACTTTATTAAATTTGAAAGTGAATACAAAATTTTAACAGCCTGTTTCTCCCCCCATCTTTTTTTAGAATAAACCAGCAAGTTTTTCAAACTCTGTCCCTCAATCCATTCTGAAACATAGTAAAAATTCTCCTCTTCATAAAAAGCTTCATAATAATTTACCAGGTTATCGTGGTTTAAACTTTTTAAAAAGTCGATTTCTTCAAAAAATCTTTCTCCAGCTTCTGTCAAATCCTTGTCGTTCAGATAATCCGCCGGCCTTATTTCCTTAATTGCCACTTCCCGGTTTAATTCCAAATCCAGGCCTTTATAAACTTCCCCATAAGAACCCGACTCTAATTTCTTCAAAATTTTATATTTGTCATGAAATACCGTGTTTACCAGTAACATATAATCTTCTAATCCTCAACCCTTACATCATTCAAACTTCGAGAATTTATCCCTTACTTTCAAGCTTTTTTTCTTGGTCAGTCCCTTCCTGCCGGTTGAAGACCTGCCGAATTTCTTAAAGCCCAGGCTTGGGCTCGCATCTATCAGGCTTTCTTCTCCGGCATTTTTATTGTGTTCTTCCCCCCTTTCTCTTGCTGCTGCCGCCACAGCTTCCTGTTTTAACTTGCTTACATCTTTCTTCTTTAGACTATGTGATCTGGTTCCGGTTTCAATATTTCTTTCGGCATATTTTGAAGAATCATGAAACTTTGGCCCACCGCCGGCTTCCTCTTCCGAATATAAATCACCAGCTGCAGAATGGGTTTCAACTTCGGAATCGAATAAATCCTGTTCTGCCAGCTCTTCACCTTCTTTGCTGGGGCCAAATTTGGGGCCAAAGGAAGGCCCGGCCTTCTGAGATTCACCATAACCACCGCCATATATATCATAGCCGCCAAAATCTCCTTCAGCAGAGGGCTTATATAACTTAGTGGGATCCAACGGCTTCCCAGCAGGAGGTTTTGAAGCTTCTTCTGCACTGAGTTTTTTTGTTACCGGGTCTTTGGTTGAAACAGTATCTTCAAACCAGTCAAAACCACCCTCGTCGCCCAGTTGCTGTTTAGCTTTCTCCATGGCTTCCTTTCTCTGACGGGTGGGATCAAATGGCCCTTTATATTCCTTAACCGTTGCCAGTTTTGCCTTGTTTTCTTCCAGCACAATTCCGGGAATTGGAGCCTGGGGTTTCTTCTCCTCTTCACCGGGCTTGAATTCTTTTATCTCCCTGGCTATTGCCTCAGCTCCGGGTGGAGTCCAGATCTCCGTTTCCTCTGCTGCTTTTTCAGCGCCCGGCGGCGCCCAGGCTTTTGCCTCCTGGGAAACAGGCGGCTGGAAAGGCTTCATTTTCCTGGCATCCTCGGGAATTGGAGGCTGGTAAGGTTTTGCCTCTTTTGAAGCACCCTGTCTGCCAAAAGGTGATATCTTCGGCCTCTTCTGTTCTTCCCTTCCTGATGTAGAACCATACAGAAGCCCCAAACCGGATTTCTCCTCTTCGGTTTCTCCTCTCATCATATCGGGACGTTGGAAGGGAGAAAGCTCCTCCTCTGCCACAGGCTCGGGTGCAAGGTCCTCGGGATTAACGACAGGCGTAGGGGGTTCGCTGGTTTCCTTTTCCGGCGGTGCACCGTCTTCTTCACTGGAAACAGTGACCCGGCTCTTTTTGGTGTGAATTGTTCTTACAACAAATAATTCCTTCTGCACAATTCCGGGAGGAACCCAGAAAACTGTCCGGGCTCTTACATTTACAATCCATCGAACCTGAATTACTCCTCTGAACTCGGTAAGAGGCGCATCATCAGGAATTGTTATAACACCCACCCTTTTGTTTTCTTCACCGGGATTCATTTCAATATTGTTACCAAAAGAAAATTTTACCCTGGTTAAGATTTCCCCTGAGGAAATATAACGCAAATCACTGCGATCCCGCCAGGAACCGGTATAACCTTCATACTTCTTTGCAATCAGATAACCGTCCAGCTTGCTTAAAACAAAGGTTTGATCCGGGTCTGCCCTTACTGTGATTCTTAATTTTTCTCCCCGGTGAACTTCCTGAGGCTCCAATTCAAAAGTCATTTTCAAATGACGTTTTAAATAATCACCAAAAAGAACATATTGAAAAACTACTGCCAGCGCGCAGACTAAAATAAAAATAAAGAGTGCTATTGCAAAAGACATTTCTTAACACCTGTCAAAATTATTATATTGGTTCTGTTACAATTATACAATAAAAAGTTCCAATTTGAATTAACATTTATATTACTATTAATAAATACTATTTACAATTTCTAGTAATACTTTAATCCTCCTCCAACTCCAGATATCTAAATCTTGATACATTTTTTCTGTCGTATTCCCTGCCCGGTTTTATTTCCATATCTTCGCCACCAAAACAATTTCTTTCACAGCTTGAGCCATTTACAGAAAGCCCCAGCTGGCTAACTTCCACTGCAGCAGGATGCAATGCCTTAACTTCTATTTCTTTAATAACTGATACTGGCAAATAAGCGAAGCCATGCACTCTGGCTTTTAAAAGCCATCTTATTTGATAATTCCTTTCCAATTGTGTTTCGTCAACATCCTGTGGAATTTCAATATATCCTGGATAATCCACCAGGGTATCACCGGGAATTATCAGGTCCCTTCCAAAACTGAAATAAAAAATACGAATTTTTTCTCCGGTTTTATCCAGAAGTTTTATATTTTCTGTTGTGGGCTTAAATGAGCCGGCATATCTTTTACATACCAATTCGCCATCTATCAGCGATGTCTTAATTCTTCTGCCTGATTTGATTTTTATGATAAAATCTATTTTATCGCCAATTCTTATCCCCGGCGCTACATCAAGATTAACCTGCATAACCCGGCCCAGGTTACGAAAATAATAAAAAAATATTATAACTATAATTAAGATTAAAAAAACATACATTTTTTTCACCATTTAAATACTTCTATATTCATCCCGGAGTTACCCTTTTAAATCATATTGGGGTCAGAATTTTTCATATAAAAGAATGGAAAACAATAATTTAATCAGAATAACTATAATGTGATCGTTATTACAAAAATTTATTTTTTAGTTTGATATAATATTTTGGGTGGTTGAAATGAGAAAAATATTTGCAGGAACAAGTATATTAATATTAAGTTTTTTTCTTTTGTTTAATTTACTGGGTTGTGGTGGTGGAGACATCATCTCTGGTTCAGATAACGGCAGTTCAGTTGCCTTGAAAGTCTATTTTCCCCAGGACAGGGCGGATCTGACAGGACGCAACCCGGTATCCCTGCTGAAAAACCGGCATGAACCTTCACCCACAGTTACATCCTCAGCTTCTCCCAGCCCATCACCTGCCCCTGCCGATGATGTTTTCATTTCTTATTATGTTCTTAACGTTTATGAAGTTGAAGCCTTCGAATCAGGAATTCCCTTTTATCCTCCATCCATAGATACCGACGAGGTATATCCCGGCCCTGCGATTCCTCAGGTAACAGTGGAATACCAGCATAACTCCGAAACCACCGTAGTACTTCAGAATATTCCCGTGGGCAGGGTTATAGTCACTGTTGAAGGTTTTAACGAGAATTATGCCCTGGAATACTTTGGCAATCTTGAAGTGGATGTGGCACCTGGAAACAACCAGGCGAGTACTGTTTCTGTAACTCCCTATGCAAGCCCAACTTCCTCACCTTCACAAAGCCCGTCACCGGCTCCCACAGATTCACCCACACCTACTCCAACTCCAACTCCAACCCCAACCCCATCGCCCATTCCATTCCCGGTTATAATTTCCATAAGCCCCAGTAACCCTCAAAAAAATGAAATTGTAACAATAACCGGCTCTGATTTTGGCGACGACCGGCAATCGGTTCAGGGAAGAGTAGCTTTCAACGGTTTGAACGTAAAAGATGAAGATTACATTTCATGGTCTGATACCGAGATAAAATGCAGGCTGCCCCGGTGGGCAACCATGGGCCCGGTTATTGTAACCTCCGATGGCAAGGTAAGCAATGATAATGTATATTTCGCGAAAAAAAGGACATGGGGAGCCATAGAAAGCCTGCCCGATGAAGATTCAATGCCTGTAAACAACATATATGCAAAAACCGACAACAGGGGAAACATTATGGTTACATATTATACCTTGAAAAGTTCATCTTTTGGTGCTTATGCCCGCTTTTATAAATCCAACTCTCCAATAATGGATCCTGATGGGACAGAAACTCCAAATTGGGATACAAATATAAGCCTGTTTGATACCCCAAACATACCCCTGGCCCCCCAATTTCAATTTATTAATGATTCCGATGCAATTATTCTATATGGGGAGCCCAGTGAAACTTTCAATTATCGCAGGTTTGATGGCGAAAACCTCTCATTTTCCGCTGGCAGCGCGGCGCCTCTTGATGCCCCCCTCTCTTTTGAGTTTATTAAAAATGGCAGCAGCGATCCCATGTTAATGGGCCAGTATCGACCTTCAGGATATTCCTATAAAACTATTTACTATCTTTCCGATCTGGAACAATGGCAGAATTCACCAGATGATATCCAGACTGTGGACTATACATTGTCTCAATACTACCTGCTGGCTATGGATAAATCACAACAGACAATCTTTATGGGGCTTGATTTAGTCTGCAACAATTCTACCTGTTTTATCGAGCACAGAAACCAATTCGATTTGTGGACTCTTTTTGGAAATCCCTTATTGGAAACAGGAAAGATTTTTGAAACATTTAATTCTTACAGGCCAGCCCTCGAATTTGATAATAACGGCAATGCACTTTTAGCATTTATTGAGCCTTCTTTATTTCCAAGAAAATTATTTTTCAGATATTTTACAGCTTCTTCCGATGGCAATATTAATAACGGAAACTGGGGGACTAAAGAATTAATTGCCAATGCGTGGTATGATGGAGAAAATTCTGGCTTTATTTACAAGCCCAGAATCGTTTTTGCCAGCAACGGAGATGCGTTGTGCGTTTATCAGGTAAGAGAGGGCCCCGCAGAATCTTCTGACCCGATTTACTATTATTCCGCTGTATTTGATGCAGGAACGGGCTCATGGTCAACCCCCCGGAAGGTTGACAGCGATACCGGGCTTTCCACCGAAACTGATGAACTGGATTATGAACTGCTGATAGATTCCTACAACAGGGTTATGCTGGTGTTTATTAAAGGAACTAACGTATATGCCACAAAATATATGGGTTTTTATGGTCCGGCACAAACCCCGGTTTGGCTTTCCGTTGAAGTGCTGGATTCAACTTCATCAGAAAAAGAGGGGCTGGAAGCTGTGATAGACAGATACAATAATGTTATCGTCTTTTATACCGACAAAAATTCAAATTTAATTCATTCTGTCCGTTACGAATAATACGAATAAAATGTTTAATCATAGATAGTTTTTACATCGAAATTGTCGGGGCTGTCATCGAATTCCCAGTTTTCTTCCTCCGGTTCGATGGAAGGCAGGGGGACATACCGGCGTCCCTGCTCCAATAAAATCAGGTTTAAGTCATCACCCAGGCGGATGGTGAAATCCAGGGGATCCTGAACGGTTGAATCGGGAAACTGGTAAACGGGTATCTTGTTGAATTCCAGAGCTTCCAGAATTATTTGCCCGGCTTTTTTATTGCCAAAATGATCCAGTATTACTGTTTCTTCCAGATCGTTAATATCTGGCTCCCACAGATGAGAAACGGTAAAGCACTGCTGATGGAGGATTCGTCCCACCGGTTCGCCCAGGTCGTCGTATGAACTTGTGTTGAGAATACCTATTCGAATATCGGGAGGGAAAATATCATCGGGGCCTTTTAAAACCCGGTGAACAATACGATCAATTTCCTTTTCGTCAGGAACAATTATCATGGCGCCACCCGCCCAGTCATCGTAACCGGAGATAACTCCCTTTATTACCTGGTTCTTGTCAAAATTTCTGTAAACAGTGGCAAGATCGACCAGTTCCATACTTGAAAGGTCGGTTTCCAGGTTTTCCTTGAAAACTCTGGAAATTCTGCCTATGTTCATAATATGGGTGGGCTTTTTCAGTTCGTTTATAAAAGCCTGCACCGCCTGCTGTTGACGGCGGATCCTTCCCCAGTCGCCTTCCTCGTCATGCCGGAAACGGGCATAACCCACCAGCTGTTCTCCGTTGAGCCTCTGAGGGCCTTTTTTAAGATGAACATGAAGTTTGCCCCAGTTATCGTCATAATCCATATCTTTTTCAACATCTATATTAACTCCGCCCAGGGCATCCACCAGTTCCTTGGCAGCTTTAATCTTTATTAACACAAAATAATCAATCTCTACATCCAGGAATTCTGAAACTGTCTTTCTAAGTCTCATTATTCCTGCATTACGGGCGCTTTCCAGGTTTTGCCCCGATCTTTCAAACTCTTCCCAGAAGGCATCGGCATAAATACTGTTTATTTTTCCTCCGGCATAATTTTCCACATTAATCCAGGTGTCCCGTGGAATCGATAAAACTCCCAGTTTTTCTGCTTTTTTATCCACACTCAACAAAAAAATCGTATCGGTGCGGGCCCCCTTGGAATAGCCAATACCCCGGTGGTCCCGGTTTTCGTCCAGCCCCAAACACAGAATTAAAAGCCTTTCTTTGTCTTTAAATAAAACTCCGCCGGGCTCTCTTATTACTCTGTCCAATTCCATAATTCGCTCTCGGGGTTTGAATTCAGCAGTAACCACTCCGGGATTATCTCTGATGTAAGCCAATCCAACGATATATATAACACAGGCAGCGAAAATGGTAATTATTGCCAGTATAGATGCCCGGAACCAGTCGAATTCCATCTTTTTCATTCTTTTTTTTTCGTGGCCTGAAAGGGCGTCAGTCATAGTTCCTCCGATAATGCACTTTAACTAATAACAATATTATTAATCCAGTTAAAATCCTCTTTTATTTTATTCCCACAAAGGAGCAATCTGTTTTTAATCTAATTCATAAATAATCATTAACGGGGGTGAGCTTACATGAAGCTTAAAAAACACAAGGGCCAACATCTGCTTGCAGACAGAAATATGCTGGAAAAAATTGTCCGGGAATCGGGAGTAACCCCTGAAGACCATGTACTGGAAATTGGCGCCGGCACCGGCCTTTTAACTCAATTGCTGGCTGATTCTGCAAAAAAAGTTATTTCTTTTGAAATTGACAAGGATATGAAAGAAAACCTTTTTGAAATTGAAGAAAAGTTTAAAAATCTTGATATAATATTTAAGGATTTTCTTGATTTTGAACTTCACAAATTTCTTCTTTCAGAAGAAGAAACATGGAAAATCGTGGCAAATATTCCCTATAATATAACCACCCCCATAATTACAAAAATTATTAACGAAGGGTATCATTGTTTAAGCGGGGTTTACCTTTTAATTCAAAGGGAAGTCGCCCAGCGAATCATTTCCCCGCCAGGCACAAAAGATTATGGAAGGCTGTCAATTTACACCAATTTCTTTTTTGAACCCCGGGTTTTATTCACTGTTCCCCCCGATGTATTCATTCCTCCGCCAAAAGTTGACTCTGCTTTTCTTGAGATGATACCCAGAAAACAAACTCTTGATTTAAACCCCAAACTTTTTTTTGAGATTGTCCATGCGGCATTTTCACAGAGGAGAAAACAACTCCGCAACTGCCTTAAAAAGAATTTAAAATCCATTCCGGTTCAAATAATTGATGAATCTCTAGAAGACAGCCGAATTGACCCGAAACGCAGAGCTGAAACCTTATCCATCGAAGATTATGCCAGGCTCACTAAAACCATGGATGAAAAAATAGATGAAAAAAAACAATCAAATTAATAACGAAATAACAGATTATTACGAAAAATTGCTTGACTCCGAAGATACTGAAACCATAGGAAACTTTGCCCGTATTTCCTGTTTTAGAAATAAGGAATGGTTTAAAGAAGAAAAAAAGCGGGTAAAAAAAATGTTTTCAACAGAAAAAAAACTCATAAATAAGATAACTGTCATTGCCGGAGTGGATGAAGTGGGCCGTGGGCCCATGGCCGGGCCTGTTGTAGCCTGCGCTGTTAACTTTTCTGAATATATTTTCCTTCCGGGACTTGATGATTCCAAAAAAGTTGAACCCCAGTTACGCAACCTCATAGCAAGGGCTATTCAGAAATATGCGAACGTATGTTCTGTTGCATCGGTTTCCGCCGAGGAGATAGACAGAATTAACATTCACAATGCTTCTCTTAAGGCTATGAAATTGGCGGTGATTTTATCATCAGTCAAGCCGGGGCTGCTTCTGGTTGATGGCAATCACAGAATCAGAGATTTGGATTGTCCCCAGAAAACAGTTGTAAAGGGAGATGGGAAATATTATTCCATAGCATCAGCTTCTATCGTGGCAAAAACTGCAAGAGATAATTTAATGAGAGATTTGGGACGGTTGTATCCTGGTTACAGTTTTGAAAACCATAAGGGCTATTGTACCCCGGGCCATATAAAAGCCATTGAAGAACTGGGGCCCTGCCCTGTCCATCGGCGTTCTTACGGGCCAATAAAGAAATACTTTCAAAGATATGAACAGTTGACTCTGATAAAATGAACAGGAAGCAGTTGGGAAAAACCGGAGAAAACCTTGCCTGCCGTTTTCTGGAAAAGCGAGGCTTTGAGATTGTGGAAAGAAATTACCGCACCCGTACCGGTGAAATTGATATTATAGCCCGGCATTGTGAAGTAATTGTCTTCATTGAAGTTAAAACCCGCGCCACACTTAATTTTGGCCTGCCTGAAGAAGCTGTGGATATTCGAAAACAGGAGCAGATCAGAAACACTGCTTTTGAATATATGTATAAAAAAAATTTCATGGTAAATCCGATTCGTTTCGATGTTATATCAATATTTAAAAAAGATGGGAAATGGCAGTTGAGATGGTTTAAGCAGGCTTTTTGACTTTATAAAAAGGAAGGAGTTTATTATTAACCTTGGAATTATTAACCAGAGCAAATATTCAGGAGTATTTTAAATGGATAATAAACAGGCAATCTGGGAAGAAGAAATAGATGTAAGGTATGCTGAAACGGATCAACTGGGAACCGTCCATCATTCTCAGATTCTGGTTTATTTTGAAGTTGCCCGGGCTTCTCTTTTCAAGGTATTTACAGAAAGTTACGCAGCCCTGGAAAGGCGGGGTATTTTCGCCCCTGTACTTACATATGCCGTGGATATTGTAAAACCCATTTATTATGAAGATAAGATAATCATCAGGGTAAAACCTTACGATTACAGCGGGGTGCGGCTTTCCCTGGCCTATGAAATATTCAGAAAGGGCGAAAAAGAGGTTCTGGCATCAGGCACTACCACCAACATTTTTGTTGATGAAGAAATGAAACCCATTAACATTAGAGGCCGTTATCCTGAAATTTATGAAAAACTCCAGAATATTTTTCCTCATCTTGACAGCTCTTCCAAAACCTTTAATTTAGATCCCTTAAGCGATTAAAAATGGATAAAAATTTTGAATTTAAAATTCTTTCTGTAAGCCAGGTAACCCGGCATATAAAAGATCTTGTGGAAAGTGATATCGACCTTTACAATATCTGGGTTTCGGGAGAAATTTCCAACTTCAGGCAGGCCTACTCAGGCCATTGTTATTTTCGGCTCAAAGATAATTCCTCGCTTATGGATTGCGTAATGTTCCGAAGCCGGGCTTCCAGAATGAATTTTGAAATGAAAGACGGGCTGAAGGTTATTGCCAGGGGAAATATCACAGTTTATGAAAAAGGTGGAAACTATCAGTTATTAGTAGAGGAACTCCGGCCCGAGGGCCTGGGAAAACTCTTTCTGGAGTTTCTTCAATTGAAAAAGAAATTGGAGAAAAAAGGCTATTTTGAGAAAAGCAGAAAACGCTCCCTTCCGTTTTTGCCCAAAGCTGTGGGTATAGCCACTTCTGCCCAAGGGGCTGGACTGCAGGATATGATAAAGACTATTCAACGGAAATTCCCCCCGATAAATATTATAGTGGCACCCACAGTGGTTCAGGGAGATACGGCGCCGGATTCCATTGTCAGATCAATACAGGCTTTGAATGAGAACCCCGAGGTGGAAGTTATAATTGTGGGGCGGGGTGGCGGATCTTTCGAAGATCTTAATTGTTTTAACAGTGAAAAAGTGGCAAATACGGTGTTTAAATCAAAAAAACCTGTGGTTTCCGGTGTGGGCCATGAAACTGATTTCACCATCTGCGATATGGTGGCTGATTTAAGGGCCGAAACACCCACAGCTGCATCTGAAGCTGCGGTTCCAGATTATTATGATCTTTCTGCAACACTGAAAAGTTTCGGTTTGCAATTATACCGGGGGCTTTCCCGTAATTTATCTGAATATCAGAGCAGATTGAAAAATACCAACCCCGAGAAAATTGCCAGGTTAATAAAAAGGAAACTGGACCGGCAACGCCAGGAATTGGACTGGGACTGGCAGAAAATAGAACAGCCATTTTTTCGCAAGTTAGAAAGGTTGGAATCACAGCTCAAATCTTCTGGTGCCAGGCTCGAAGCCCTTGATCCTTTCGGGGTATTAAAGCGGGGGTATGCAATAGTAACCGATATGGAAGGAAAACCCCTTTCCAGGGCAAAAGAGTTACAACCCGGAAAAGTTGTAAAATTAAAATTTATCGACGGTGTAATTCGGGCAGAAATTGAGGGGCCGGAATAAATTTGTCCAGAAAATTAATTAAAAGAATATCAATTTATATTATTATGTTTTTAATTGCCCTGTTTTTAACAGGCCCTTTCCTGTGGCTCTTATCTACAGCGTTGAAGCCTGCAGACCAGGATATTTTCGCCCTGGATTCCTTCAAGGATATTCTGCCCAAAAAAATCAGTTTTGAAAGTTTTCAGACAGTCTGGACTGCTTTTAAACAACCCGGCCAGGAAGAAAACAAGCTTTATAATTATTTCAGAAGCACCATTATTATTGTAGGTTTCAGTATGATCCTTCAGCTTTTAATTGCTTCCATGGCAGCTTATCCATTAGCCAGGCTCGATTTTCCCGGAAAGAATTTTATTTCTGTAGTCTTGTTATCCACATTAATGCTACCGGTACAGGCTAATATGATTGTCAATTTTATTACTATCAGAAAACTGGGTTTGTTTGACACTTATGCGGCGGTAATTTTACCGGGAGCAGTAACTGTATTTGGCATATTTCTTATGCGGCAGGCTTACCTTGTTATTCCAGCCGAGTTGGAGGACGCAGCAAGAATAGATGGCGCCGGGGAAATGCAAATATGGTATGGAATTATGTTGCCCATAACCCGTTCATCTCTGGCCACCCTGGCTATTTTCTCTTTTGTTACCTATTGGAATTCTTTTATGTGGCCCCTGGTTATTTTAAAAAGTGAAAAATTGTACCCGATTTCCGTGGGGTTATCATATCTGGCCAATACTTTCGAAACCAATTTCAGGTTAATTTCAGCTGCATCTGTATTGGCAATGTTGCCGGTTATGATAATATTTTTAATTCTTCAAAAACAGTTTGTCAAAGGAGTAACATCCGGAGCAATAAAATAAAAATACTAATTTTACAATTGCAATTATAAAACATAAAAACAATTTGCCTATTGACATATTATTTTTTTTATTTTAGGATAGGCATTGTAATTTTAAGACAAAAATTCTTTATATATGGAGAGAAAAATTGGCTCAAGAAACTAAAACTAAAACCAAAAAGACCACAACCAGAAAAGCCGCTGCTAAAACGAAAACAACGGCAAAAAAGCCTAAAGCCACAAAAAAAACTACCCGTAAGACCACTCGGAAGGCCAAGAAGAAGTCCGGGAAGAAAAAGGATCTTATCATAGTAGAATCCCCAGCCAAGGCCCGTACCATAGAGAAGCTTTCCGGCGGAAAATTTAACGTCAAGGCTTCTATGGGGCACGTCCGGGATCTTCCAAAATCCAGGCTTGGAGTTAATGTGGAAGAAAACTACGAACCTCATTATATTTCTATCAGGGGAAAGAAGGATATAATAAATGACTTGAAAAGCGGTGTCAAAAATGCCACCCAGGTTCTGCTGGCATCTGACCCTGACCGCGAAGGGGAAGCTATTGCCTGGCATCTGGCCCATATGCTGAAAGTTAACGAGCCCAAAAGAATAGAACTTCATGAAATTACCAAAACCGGATTTGAAAATGCTTTAAATAACACCCGGAACATTGACTTGGATTTGGTGAACGCCCAGCAGGCACGCCGTATTCTGGACCGCCTTGTGGGATATAAACTGAGCCCGCTGTTGTGGAGAAAAATCAGTTACGGGCTTTCCGCAGGCAGAGTTCAATCTGTGGCGGTAAAACTTATTTGCGAACGCCAGAAGGAAATTGACAATTTTGAGCCTGAAGAATACTGGAGCATGGATGTTCTTCTTTCCAAGCTTGGCCAGAAAAAGAAAGACGCTTTTGAAGCCAGCATGGCAAAAATCGACGGAAAAAAACCGGAAATTCCTGACAAGGAAGCTTCTGATAAGATTCTTTCTGAAATAAAAAATAAGGATTTTGTTGTTTCTGCCATAAAGAAGAAAAACCACAGGAAAAACCCCTACCCGCCCTTCAAAACCAGCACTTTGCAGCAGGAGGCCCATAAAAGGCTGGGGTTCACCGCCAAGCGGACCATGTCTTTGGCCCAGCAGTTATATGAAGGTATGGAGATGGGCAGCGAGGGAATCGCAGGCCTTATTACCTATATGAGAACTGACTCTGCGAGAATTTCAAAGATTGCACAGGAAGAAGCAAAAGGCTTCATAGAAAACAACTATGGAGATAAATATTATGGCAAGGGCAGGGTTTATAAAAGCTCAGCTTCAGCCCAGGAAGCCCACGAAGCAATCCGTCCCACTTCAATTTCCCGGACACCCCAGATGATGAAGAAATATCTCAACGCCAGCCAGTTTAAACTTTACAAATTAATCTGGGAAAGATTCATGGCCAGCCAGATGGCTTCAGCCCAACTTGAAACCACCACCATTGATATAAACGTGGAAAAATATCTTTTCCGCGCCAGCGATACTAAAGTAACCTTCGAAGGTTTCATGAAAATTTACGAAAGCAGTGAGAAGAAGGAAAAAGGTAAAAAACAGTATATACTTCCTCAATTGCAGGAGAACGAAAAACTGAAAGTATATGATTTCCTGCCCAAGCAGCATTTTACCCAACCTCCGCCGCCTTTCACAGAGGCAACTTTAATTAAAACAATGGAGGAAAAAGGTATCGGTCGTCCCAGTACTTATGCTCCCATTGTAGATCGTATCCAGAAAAGAAAATATGTTGAATTGAAGGAAAAGAAATTCCGGCCTACTGAGTTGGGTTTCACCGTTACCGATATGCTTCAGGAACACTTTCCAACAATTCTTGATGTTAATTTCACTGCGGGAATGGAAGAAAAACTGGATAAAATTGAAGAAGGCGAACAGGATTGGGTTGAAGTGGTTGACAAATTCTACAAACCCTTTGAGGAAAACCTGGTGGAAGCAGAAAAAAAGATTCCCAAGCAGGAAATCAAGCCCGAACCCACCGATGAAATTTGTGACAAATGCGAAAAACCTATGGTTATAAAACGTGGCCGATATGGTAAATTTATCGCATGTTCAGGTTATCCTGAGTGTAAGAATACAAAACCCCTGTTAATTGAAATCGGTGTTCCCTGCCCCAGAGAAAACTGCGATGGGCAGTTGATAGAACGGAAAAGCAGAAAAGGCAAATTTTACGGATGCAGCAAGTATCCCGAATGTAATTTTGCCTCATGGGACAAACCTATAAATGAAAAATGCCCCAAATGTGGCAGCATTATGGTTCTGCGTTTTTCAAAATCGGGTAAATCATACAAAACCTGCAGCGATGCTGACTGCTCGAAAAAATCATGAAAAAAGTGAAAATTATTGGCGCCGGCCTCGCGGGAAGCGAGGCCGCTTATCAATTAGCCAGAAGAAATATTCCTGTTCAGCTTTACGAAATGCGGCCCGCTACAACCACCCCGGTGCACAAAACAGGGTTGCCAGGTGAATTGGTTTGCAGTAACTCTCTTGGGTCCGACAACCCTGAAAGCGCCCCCGGCTTACTTAAACGTGAGATGGAACTATTCGATTCCCTGATTATCAAAGCTGCCAGAGAAACCAGGGTTCCCGCCGGCCAGGCTCTGGCAGTGGATAGAATCAGATTTTCCAAGTATATTGAAGATACACTCAATTCCTTTCCTCATGTAGAAATTATAAACGAGGAAATTACTGAAATTCCAACAGATTCTGCTTTAATAATTGCTTCGGGGCCATTGACTTCCCAGAAACTGGCAGATAGCATAAAAAATTATCTTGGTCACGAACATCTGTATTTTTTTGATGCAGTTTCTCCGGTAATTGAGGCTGAAAGCATAAATATGGAAAAAGCCTTTATCGCATCCCGATACGATAAAGGAACCCCGGACTATTTAAACTGCTCTATGTCGCAAGAAGAATATTTAAATTTTTACAATGAATTGATAAGTGCCCAGAAAATTGAAGTCAAGGATTTTGAAAAGAAATATCTTTTTGAAGGTTGTATGCCTGTGGAAGATATTGCAGCCTGTGGGGTGAAATCTCTGGTATTCGGCCCGATGAAGCCCGTGGGGTTGGATGAAAACGCCGAAGCTGTGGTTCAGTTGAGAAAAGAGGACCGTGAAGGTAGTATGTATAGCCTGGTGGGTTTTCAGACCAGGTTGAAATGGGGGGAACAGAAACGAATAATTAGGCTTATTCCCGGCCTTGAAAAAGCTGAAATAGTAAGATATGGAGTTATGCATAAGAATATTTTCATAAACTCCCCCGAGGTTTTATATAAATCACTTCAATTAAAAGAAAATGAGAAATTTTTTATTGCAGGCCAGATTACCGGTGTAGAAGGGTATGTGGAATCCACTGCCATGGGGCTGGTGGCAGGTATTAACCTGGCAAGGGTTATTAAAGATAAGAAATTCTTAAATTTTCCCCGTGAAACTGCTATTGGTTCTTTGATAAATTACATTACAGAACCGGAAAGAAAAAGGTTTCAACCAATGAATATTAATTTTGGGGTATTGCCCTCGCTGAAGTTAAAAATGAAAAAGAAAGAAAAACGAAAAATAATTGTAGAAAATTGCTATAAAACCATGAAAGACTTTGTAAATACTCTTGAATAATTAAAAAAGACGAAGGATTAAAACCGGCGCTGGTTTAATTAGATAATCAAGATTATAAATTATCGGAGAAATTACTACAATGATTCATTCAACTACAATTATTGCAATTAAACATAAAGGCCGGGTTGCCCTGGGCGGTGACGGACAGGTAACCCTGGACAAAACTGTTATAAAAAACACAGCCCGCAAAATTAGAAAAATGTATAACGGAAAAGTTTTAAGCGGCTTTGCCGGCGCCGCTGCTGATGGGATTACCCTGAGTGAGAAATTCGAACAAAAACTGGAAGAGTATCACGGTAATCTTGTCAGGTCTGCAGTGGAGCTTGCCAAGGACTGGAGAACCGACAAAATTCTGCGAAGATTGGAAGCTATGATGGTGGTTGCAGATAAAGACCATGTTTTAACAGTATCAGGAAATGGGGATGTTCTGGAACCTGATGACAATGTCGCTTCCGTGGGATCGGGTTCCCCGTATGCCACAGCTGCCGCCAAAGCCTTGATGAAACATTCGGACCTGGACGCCGAGGAAATTGTAAAAGAAGCTTTACAGATAGCAGCTTCAATTTGTATATATACTAATGATAATATTTCATTAGAAACTCTGGGAAACAACTAGTTTTCAATATTTGGAGATTAACTTTGCCTGAAAATTTCCAAAAAAAAATTAAAATCTCCATTTTTGCAATTATACTGTTGCCAATTCTGGTATTCGGAGT
>CAZSLZ010000019.1:0-30058 GCA_964607865.1 uncultured bacterium | reverse complement strand
TCCAGTTCCTTGCGCCGGTCTTTTTCTTCCTGGTAAATCTTTTTCAAATCCTCGGCATATTTAAGAGATTGGCGGACTGCCAGTGAAGAGTCGTTTCCTGGTTTTTTATCTGTGGTGCTCAATTTTCTACCACTTCCTCGACTTTTCTTATTAAATCCAGAGGGCTGAAAGGCTTTACAAAATACTCATCAGCTCCAGCTTCAAACCCCCTGGACCTGTCAAACTGCTGTCCCTTGGCTGTGAGCATGATTATCTTACAGTTTTTCGTTTCTTCATTATTCTTGATCTTCCGGGTGGCATCAAGGCCGTCCAGCTCACCCGGCATCATTATATCCATAATTATTAAATCGGGGCATTCTCTTACTGCCAGTTCCACAGCTTCCTTTCCATTATCCGATTTTATTATATCAAAACTCTCGTTTCTCAGGGTAACTTCCACCAGGTCCCTCACTTCCACCTGATCATCCACAACTAATATTTTTTTCATAATATGCTCCTTCCCGATAATTATCGGCTTAGATATAACTATAGTTATTATTGACAGTTAATTCAATTATTCTCAAGTGGAATAGTAAAACTGACTTTTGTACCATTGCCGGTTTCACTTTCCAGCCAGATTTCGCCCCCGTGCGCATTTACAATATGCCGGGTGATGCTCAGCCCGAGCCCGGTCCCTTCGATGGCTGTATCAGAAGCGTCACCCCGATAGAATTTATCAAAGGCGTGTTTTAACTGCTCTTTATTCATTCCTATACCTTCGTCGGAAACTGTCACCTTATAAAAACCATCCTTGATTTTACCCTTGATTTTTACTATTCCTCCGCCTGGTGAGTACTTTATTGCATTACCCACAATATTTTTTAAAACTTGTTCCATCTTCTCCGAATCTGCTTTTATATAAGGAGAAGTGCCATCCACACTCAATTTTATCTTGTGAACAGAGCTTTGATCTTGAAAATATCTACTGATTTGCAGAAGAGATTGCTCCACATCATAATCTTGAAAATCGGTACTGAAACCCTTACCGGATTCAATCCGGGCAATATCCAGCAAATCGTTGATTATATTTGCCAGGTTTACAGCCTGCTTGTTAATGTAAGTCAGAAATTTTTCCTTTTCGCTCTGGCGTAATTCATTTCTGGTCAGTAAAATTTCTGAAAAACCCTGAATGGAAGTCAGTGGGGTTCTCAACTCATGGGCAGCAGTCGAAATAAATTCGGTTTTCATTTTATCGATGAATCTTTCCTGGGTTACGTCATGAATTATGGTTACAATGCCGGTCATTGCTCCGTTTTTATCTTTAATTACCGACGTCCGGGCTCTCATAACAGGAATAATATCATTCTGAATTTTCTCCGGCAGGTCAAAATCAAATTCATAACCTGTTTCCTGTTTGTTCAGAGTGGTTTTTATACGTTCTCTCAGTGTCATGTCCTGTATGGCAAAATCAATGGGCCGGTTGATAACCTCGCTGAACCTTATATCCAGCAAATCCTCAGCAGCCCTGTTCATTAATATTACCCTGTTATACACATCGGTAACAATCAAGCCATCGGCCACCGATTTTAATATCCAGTCCACCCTGTCCCTTGCCGTCTCAGCTTCGTTCAAAGCAGTATATAAATCCCGGGTTCGTTCTTCAACTTTCTTCTTCAGCGATTGACGGTATTCATAAACCTCGGTAATGTCCCGGGCAATACAGACGATCCCTTTCACATTCTTATCTTCTTCCAATATGGGATAAATCGACACCTCATAAACCGAATCGGTTTCCAGCCCCTTGTATTTCTTTTCAAATCTTATTACCTGGCCATTCAGGGCCTTTTGAAACTTCTCCGATACAAACTTTACAATGCCTGGCCTGTCGATATCCAGAATGTTCATCCCAATACAGTATTCAACCCCCAGTTCGCTTCTGGCAAACTCGTAAAAAGCTGAATTGTATTTTACTAGATTATATTCGTTATCTATAGACCAGATCAAATCCCGGGTGTTTTCAATTATGGCCGTTAGATTGACTTCACTTTCCTTGAGATCATGGGAAGCCTTAATCTTTTCGGTAATATCTCTGACAATAATAATTACTTCATTATCACCGTTCTTCACAATACGGCCGTCAAAAAACCTGGTTTCTCCATCTATATCAAGTTCATATTCAAATTGCTGAAGGGTTCCTGTCGCTAGCGCCTGGTTCATTCTTTCCATTACCTGCGATGCGAGCTCAGAAGAAAGAATTTCTGTTATATTTTTGTCAAGGAAATTTTCAGGAGTTACCAACAAACCTGTTTTTTCATTTGCATGATAATCGATAAACCTGCCTGAGGAATCTATCCTGAACATAAGGTCGGGAATGGCCTCCAGAATGGAACGGGTTCTTTCCTGGGTCTCTCTTAACGCCTGCTCTGCCTGTTTAACCTCTGTAAGATCAATTATTGTGGCAACTCTTATATCAGGTTCTCCATCTTTATTTTTCAATAAAGTTCCACTTACCAAAGCTGGGAATGTTGTTCCATCTTTTCTCCGGGTAATGATTTCATGGGCAAGAAAATCATCATCCATTTTCATGGCATCTTCGATATTTTCAATTCTGTCAATATCACTGGGACAATGAAAATCTCTGATATTCATATCTGCCAGTTCGCGAATGGAATATCCATACATTTCTGCAAAAGCATTATTCACATATAAAAAAGTTCCATCAACATCTGCTATTGCTGTCCCATAACTTGCCAAATCTGCAATTTGCTTGAATAATCGCAATTCCTCGTTAAGTTCCATCACAGCTTTCTCATTTTTATTGCGTTGTGAAATTTCTTCCTTCAATTCCAGGTTTGTCTTTTCCAGGTTTTCAATCAACCGCCTGTTTTCTATTTTTAACTGATAAGTATTGATTCCATTATTTATCATATATCTCAGTTCAGCTAAATTGATGGGCTTTGTCGAATATGCAAAAACCTTACCCTTGTTAATTGCATCTATTACTGATTGCACATCGGTATAACCGGTTAGAATAATTTTTGGTATATCCGGGTCTCTTGACTCAATAGCCTCGAAAAACTCAACACCGGTCATTTCCGGCATTCTCTGGTCGGAAATAACAGTCTGTATGGAATTACTGCTCAATATTTCCAGGCCTTCCTTTGCGGTTTCAGCTGTATATACCTGGTAATATCTTTTAAAAATTGATTTAAAACTGGTTAAATTGGCAGCTTCGTCATCGACATACAATATTTTTGGTTTATTCTCACTCATTACTGTCTGATTTCTCCTCTTTTAAGGGCAAATAGACCCTGAAGGCAGATCCTTCGTTGATTTCACTTTCAACCTCAATAAAACCGTCATGAGATTTCACAATCCCCATGGTAATCGACAACCCCAGGCCTGTGCCCTGCCCCACTTCCTTGGTAGTGAAGAAAGGATCAAATATTTTATCCACCACACATCCTGGAATTCCACCCCCGTTATCTTTTATTTCAACACATAAATAGCTTTTTCTTTTCCTTGCAATAGTAAATGTCAAAATTTGTATAATTTTATTGTTTTCATTTTTCTTCTCCAGGCTCTGAATTGAATTAACCAGTAAATTCATGAACACCTGTCCCAGTTTTCCCGGATAACAAGGAATCAAGGGTATATCACCATATTTTTTTGTAACTGTTATACTGTCTTTCAACCTGTTCTGCAACATCAATATAGTGGAATCAATTATACTGTTAATATCAGCAATTGTTTTATCGGGGCGGTCCACCCTGGAAAAATCTTTTAACCCCCTTACAATTTCAACTGTCCTTCTGGCGCCTAAGGAAATATTGCCTACTAACAGGCCTATCTCTTCAATTATTTGGTCAAATTCAATTTCTTCCTTGAATTGATTCAATTGGACTATTTGTTCCTGATAATTATCCTGGGAGATTTCAGATATTATCTCAAAAAGTTGTTCAATTTCATTTAAATTCATTTTTAATGCCTGGATGCTGGTGGAGATGAAATTGACCGGATTATTAATCTCATGGGCTATGCCTGCAGTCAACTGTCCAAGAGATGCCAGTTTTTCCGATTGAACCAGTTGGGCCTGGGCCTGCTTCAATTCATCCAGAGATTCCTGAAGCTTACGATTGGTTTCAGCCAGGGCATTTTCTGTCTTTTTTAAATCTGTAATATCCCTTCCTTCCGCAACCAATAAAATTACTTGATTAGTTTCGTCAAATACCGGCTTAAGAGAAAAATCAATTATATGTTCTTTGCCGTCTTTGTCAAAATGTGTGGTTTCATATCGGATGAAATGCCCGGCTCCAGCTTTTTCAATACTGCTTTTCACCTGTTCTTCAGCCTTGCCGGAATGATTAAACCAGCTGGATTTCCACAATTTTGCTCCCAGAACCTCAGGTTCGGTTATTCCTGCAAAATCCAATGCTGTTTTATTTGCCTTGATTATTTCTCCTTCGGGCGACAGCAGCCCCCAGAATTGAAAAGCATTATTCATCATTGCCCGAAGTTTCCTCTCGCTATCCTGAAGGGCAAGTTCGGTGGTTCTGCGTTCGTTTATATCCCTGGATGATATTACAATTCTGTTTAGCCTGCCCTCTGCATCATATATGGGCTGCAAATAAGTTTCAAACCAACGGTAATCACCCCCGGCGGTTATGAAACGAAACTTTTTCAGAAACAACTTTTCCATTTCCCTGTTATCTATAGAATCCATATCTGTCTTGAGGGAACCTTTGTCCTCGGCGTAAACAAGTTCACACAATTTTTTCCCAAGAACCTCATCTTCTCTATAACCCAATAACTTATAGATTGAAGGGCTCACATACAGAAAACGCTTTTCTCTGTCCAGCAGTCCAACCAGGTCATTGGTATGCTCCGCCAGTAAACGAAAACTTTCTTCTCTTTTCTGCAAAGTCTTATAAAGTTCTTCCAACTCGCGAGTGCGTTTGTTTACTTCAACTTCCAAATTTTCTCGAAGTTTCAGCAACGCTTCGTAATTTTTCTTCTGGGTTGTAATATCTTCCTGAACCCCCAGGTAAAAACGCAGTTGGCTTCTGTCCTGCTCGTCATATATTGGCGATAGAATCAGTTTATTGTAAAACTCACGACCGCACCTGGTATAATTTTTTATTACTCCCTCATATTTACCACCTTTACTTATAGCTTCGCGAATTTTTTCAACTTCATTTTCGTCGGTCCCTTCACCCTGTAAAAATTTCAGGGTTGTTTCCAGAACTTCTTCGCTGGCATAACCGGTAATTTTTTGAAAAGCAGGGTTTACATATATAATAGGGTTTCCGGGGCGGTTCATATCTGCAATGGTGAAACCCAGAGGAAAAACATTCACAGCTTCTCCCAGGACTTTCATTTTCATTTCCTGTCTTTTAAAACCGGTTATATCTCTTCCTTCGGGCAGAAGCAGTTTTACATTTCCCTCTTCATCCTTAATAGGAATAATCGAAAAGTCAATAATAACAGCCTGCCTGTGTCTGTCCAATACAGTTTCTTCATATCTGACAATTTCACCCCCAGCAGCTTTCTTAATATTTGCTCTCAATTTGTTTCTTAAGGAAGATGAATCAGGCCACCAGTTTGCATCCCAAAAATATTTTCCAATAATATCTTCAGGCTCCGTCCCAAGGAAGTTTATTGCAGATTTGTTAATTTCAATTAAAACACCGTCAGGCCTTAAAAGGCCAATAAAATTGAAAGTATGATTGAAAATCGCCCTGAACTTATTTTCACTTTTTGCCAGGTTATCCTGAATTCTTCTCCGGTTAACGAGTAAGCCTGTCACCAAGTACGAACCAATTAAGGATAAAAATACCAACATAAGAAACATATTAAAAAAATTCGCTCTTAAATCATCAACCCCGGAAACTGATGAAAGCTTTGGCTGATGATAAACAATCTCCCAATACTTCTGGCCTGAAATAATTTCTGGCTCATCGTTTAAATTTTTCAAAACAATTCTTTTTGGAATTTCCACAGCTTCAAATACAAATAACTGATTATCTTTGTACCAGACTCCAGATTTGTTTGCCTTTATATATTGCCATACCTTGGGATAATAAGTGGAAAAAGTAACATCTTTATTGAAAACAAAACCCCAGCGGTCTTCGGGTTTACCCCCCTTCATCCAATGCCCCTGTTCGGTTAATATCATTTCAACCTTTTTATCAACTATATCAAGAATATTGGCAGCCCTGTAATTAAGAACAAGAACACCCATTTTTCTTCCTTTTTTATTTGCAACAGGAGTTACCAACCTTAAGACAGGTTTATAGGGAATTTCAATTTCTTCATTTTTGAAATTAAGATCCAGCCGGGAGAAATAAATTTCACCGGGTTCAAGTTTCATGGCTTTCTTAAAAAAATCTCTCTGAGATTCATCAGGTTGAAGAATATTTCTGTTTTGATCGTCACCAGGAACAGAACTAACCTTTAAAACCTCTCTGCCATTCTCATCGATGATTCTTATCTGGTCATACTCTTCCCTTATAGACATAAAAGCTCTGGCATAACCTTCGAATATCTTCCTGCTTTCATTATTCTCGAAGTATTCTGAAAGGCTGGGAATATGCAGAAGAGTTTCAAAATCAAGTAAAATTTCTGAAATTTTATCTTTGATAAATTTATTCTTATATGCAACTTCATTAATTTTATCTTCAATAAAAATTCTGTTTATGTTAACTGCCTGTATATAAAAAACCGAGTATGAAATCAAAGCGAAAAAAAATAGAAACCCCAAAAAAACCATTAGAAAAGTTTTATAGAATTGTTCATCCTTGGAAACTTCCAGCATTCTCATTCAATCATTTATTCTTCAATTCTTATTTGTGATAATTATATTTATATTCTTTTTCCTGATCACTTGAATTTTTAAAAAGGAAAAACTCGATGATCTAATAATTTTTTATAAAAGCCCGAATTTCCTTTATATGAAAAACATCTTAAAAAACAAAAAGCCTCTTGATAAATAAAAAGAACCGTGTTATAATCTTTTCACTTGATCAGCGTCCGTAGCTCAAGGGATAGAGCGTTTGCCTCCGGAGCAAAAGGCTGAAGGTTCGAATCCTTCCGGACGCGTTTTGATGTTTATGACTGCCGATTACGATGAAAAATTTATGAGCAAGGCCCTGGAACAGGCAAGGAAAGCTTTCAACTGTGATGAAGTTCCTGTAGGCGCTGTAATAGTCAGGGAAGGCAAAATCATAAGCCGGGGCTACAACAGAAAAGAAGAAACCAGGCTCGCTACCCGGCATGCCGAGATTGCAGCTATAGAAAAAGCCTGTAAAAAACTGAATAACTGGAGATTGACAGACTGTGAAATTTTTGTAACCCTGGAGCCCTGTATGATGTGCCTGGGAGCAATTATGGAAGCCCGGATAAAGCGAATTGTATATGGAACCATGGATATAAGATTCGGTTTTTTAAGATATTTTAAAGATAATCAAATCGATTACCCTTATAATTTTGAATATAGGTCCGGAGTTCTGCAGGAAGACGCAGCCCGGCTGATGAAAGACTTTTTCAGGATGCGGAGAGGTGGCTGAGTCCGGTCGAAAGCGCTCGACTCGAAATCGAGTAGGGGGCCTAGTAAGTCTCCTCGGGGGTTCGAATCCCTCCCTCTCCGCCACTCAATTCAGAATTGAGTGGCGGTGCATAACAGGAAATTGAAATCTTCTTGCCTGAATTGAAATTAGCCCAATAAAGGGAATTTTATCTCAGGTTTCAGGGAAATTTGAAGAAAATAATGGGAAAGATAACCATCCAAAGGGCAGGCAGATTTAATTGAAAACTTGACAAATTTTGATTTAAGTGTTAAAATATAACTGAAATGTGATACCCCTTCCAGGGGTATTTTTATTTCGGAAAATAATTTAAAACAATTGGATAATGAAAATATTCAATTATGTATAAAATGGCAGCGGCTCCACCATTGCTTTTTTATTGCCAAAAAGAAAGGAGTGAATGATTTGCTTTTATTTTATAAAAACAAATACAAACTTCGTTATCATGGGAAAAGGCTGGCGAAGCTGAGAATGTGAAGGCAGATTCGGTAAAAGTATTAACGGGGTAACAATATTTCATTCGCAGGGTAATATCAAAATGTAACCCTGCGGTTTCTTTTATGGAAATTTATTAATATTCATTTTATGAATAAACAGGAGGGATTAGAATATCTAAAAAGGAAGATAAAAAGAAAA
Organism: uncultured bacterium; assembly: GCA_964607865.1. GTDB lineage: Bacteria > Vulcanimicrobiota > JAJTBE01 > JAJTBE01 > CAZSLZ01 > CAZSLZ01. The sequence goes on along the minus strand of CAZSLZ010000019.1, from coordinate 21,860 downwards.
AAAATCTCAGGGCTATAAAGCAAGCGGTTATGGATTAAGTACGGAAAAAGTGTTATCGATTTAACTCGGCCACAGGAAGCAGTGGGATGGGAATATCAGCCACCCAGGATGTAGCAACACATTATTGCTTTGGTGAATGTGCATATGGGCCCAACCGAACCAAAGCTATATGGTATAGGCATAGTTATCCCTTGCCGGAAATTAATGGAAACCGGATGAAGAATAAGTTAATAAAAGGTGTTTTTGACAATATATTGGATAACGTACGGGAAGGCATAAACGTAAAAATTATCATTGCGGTACATGGGCGGAATTTTTTATTAAACTAAACAATGATAATAAAAATGAAGTACCTGAAAGAACTCTCGAAAAAATTGAGGAAAAAGAAATAAATAAAAATATTATAAGGGATAATATTTTTGGTAGTTACGCTGTAAATAACCACAAGATTCTTGCAATTGATTTTCTAAAAAAACATATCAGGGCTAAAGAAATAATTGCATATTTCGGAAGAGGCCCGGGTGCATTTGGATTCATTCACGATTATGTATATCTTAAAATAGTATTCCCTGATGGAACAATTTCCTGGTGGTTCTCCGAAACCAATGGGCCTGAAGGTTATCGTTGTTATGAGGTTCCTGCTCCGGACAGAGAAATTAATATATAGGGAGATATAAAATGAGAAAAATTAAAATGGGAATTTAATTTCTGGCGGATTTTAAAGGGAATCTTATGTCCCAGGGAAAATTTTATCCTCTGAATTAATTTTTATCTGTTGAGGTAATATTTTGTTTGCAAAGACCAGAAGCGCAGCTTTGATGGGAATAGATGCAGTGCCCCTGGATATTGAGGTGGATATTTCCTCCTCCCTCCCTGCATTTATAATCGTAGGCCTGCCGGATACATCGGTGAGCGAATCACGGGAACGTGTCCGTTCTGCTATTACTAACTCGGATTTCTCTTTTCCATATAAAAGAGTTACTGTTAATATGGCTCCTGCCGACATCAGGAAAGAAGGCTCGGGTTTTGACCTGCCCATAGCTATAGGCCTTCTGGCTGCCAGTGAGCAGATTGATACAGCCAGCCTGGAAGAATTTATTCTGGTGGGAGAACTGGCATTAAACGGAGAATTAAGAAGAGTCAATGGCGTCTTGCCCGTAGTTGCAATGATGAAGGAACTGGAAGTTAAAAACATAATTGTCCCTTCAGAAAACGCCGGTGAAGCTTCCCTGATGGAAAATATTAATGTGTATCCTGCAAAGACCTTAAAGGAAGCTATAGATATTCTCAATGCTCCTGAACTTTTTTCTATATACAGGAACCAAGACGAAGAGCGATGGATGCCAGAATATGAAGTAGATTTTTCTGATGTCCGGGGCCAGCAACTGGCAAAACGAGCCATGGAGGTGGCTGCTGCCGGCGGTCATAACCTGTTGATGATCGGGCCTCCCGGTTCTGGAAAAACAATGCTGGCAAAACGGTTTGCTACCATTTTACCCCGGTTGTCACGTTCTGAAGCTCTGGAAGTTACCCGGCTGTATTCCATCTCCGGTTTGCTGGGCCCAGGTGAATCCCTGGTGGCTGAATGTCCCTTCAGATCGCCCCATCATTCGGCATCCCGGTCCGGGCTCATCGGCGGAGGCAGTTATCCCCGGCCTGGCGAGGTGAGCCTTTCTCATAGAGGGGTACTTTTTCTGGACGAATTACCGGAATTTGAAAGGAATGTTCTGGAAGTACTAAGGCAGCCGTTGGAGGATGGCAAGGTTACTATATCCAGAGCCAACCAGACCCTGACATTTCCTGCCCGGTTCATGCTGTTGGCAGCTATGAACCCATGCCCCTGCGGTTTTGCTTCAGATCCGGTAAAAGAATGCTCCTGTTCATCAGGCCAAATTCGAAGGTACCTCATGAAAATTTCAGGGCCACTTATGGATCGTATTGACTTGCATATCGAGGTCCCCAGGCTGAAATATGATGAACTGAAACAGCAAACCAGAGAAGAGAGCTCATCTGAAATAAGAAACCGGGTTGAAAATGCCAGAAAAATACAACATCAAAGATACAGAAAAAACAAAATTATGACCAATGCAGAGTTGTCCAGCCGGCAGATAAAGAAATACTGCGCTGTCCCTGATGAAGCTGAGGGTTTATTGAAAACTGCAGTCGAAACCCTGGGTTTATCGGCCCGGGCGCATTTCAGAATTTTAAAGGTCGCCCGGACCATTGCCGACCTGGCTAATGAGGAAACTATAAAAACAGAACATATTGCTGAAGCTATACAATACAGGACCCTGGACAGAAACGGTTATATTTAAGCATTAATTGCCGGTTCAGGGGTTGCGAATTCAATTTTTAAATATTCACCTTCAAATTTTGCTTTGCTTATACTTTTTCCCATAAGTACCCCTGGAAGAATCATATTCCGCTGGTATTGCCCGGCTTGAATCACCAGTTCATCCCCACGGATGAATAGATCCAGGTTGCTTTTTTCCACACCGGGCAGTTTCCATTTTAAACTGTATCCCTGTTCATCTTTATCAATAATTATTGGTTTGTCCCGGCAGAAAATTTTTGCAGGGTTCATAGAATCATATACAGCTTCTCCGAATTTTGACAGCATATCCAACCCCACGATTTCACTATCTAAGAGGGCAGCTTTAAATATTTTTCTTGTAGGAAAGCTCTGCTCAACTTCGGACTGGTATTTTCTCTGTATTTTCTTCCATGAATCGAAGTAGCTGTCCTTGATGGAATCGGGGAATATTTTGTTAATGTAAATTCCGTCCACCAGATAATCATACAGGTTCATATAAGTAAACGCTCTTTTTGCCTCGTTAATAACCATCTTTTCCAGGTTGACCACAAAACGAATAGTGGTAATATCATGGTTGCAAAGAATTTTTTTTATGCCTGCCAGCGCAACCACCAGGTTTTCAATATCATCAAAAACGCCCCTGTCGGGAAGCTTAACATCGTACATTTTGTCCACCAAGGGTTTGGCAAATTTGGCAACGTTTTTCTGAACGGGGAAAATTTTCTGCAGATACCACTGGCCTGCCTCGGGAAAGCTGAGCAACCTGATGGTGGCGTCGGTGGGGGCGCAGTCCAGAATTAACAAATCGAATGTATTCTGTTCATAGTATTTTTTTAATAAGAGTAAACTGAAAAGCTCCTGCATTCCGGGAAAAATCGAAATTTCATCTGCAACTGTAGATTGAACCCCCCTGGATTGCAAGCTGGAGCTGATGAATTTTTTAATGTTTCCCCAGTGTTTCTCCAGCTCAGCCCTGGTATCAATTTCCTGGGCAAAAAGATTTTTATCAATTTCCAGGGGAATAGAGCCTATTTGAGTATTGAAGGAGTCGGAAAGGCTGTGAGCAGGATCTGTGCTCATAACCAGGGTTTTAATATCTTTTCGGGCGGCCAGAACCGCGGTGGAGGCTGCCACTGTGGTTTTTCCTACTCCGCCTTTTCCGGTGATAACTAAAATCCTCATATTCTTCACCCTTTTCAAAATAGATTAGAGTACAGTAATCACTTATTCAACAGGAATATGTTTGATTTCGCCTTCGTCAAGGTTCTGAAGTTTTTGTGTAACCATATTGTTCATAATTGTTCTTGAGAATTCATTGATTTTTCCAATCTTTTCAATACGCTGAAGAAGTGTTTTTCGAGTTTCCATATCTTCTTCAACAAAATGTGAGTTCTGGAGAATTTCCCTGCCCTTTTCCAGAGCCTCTTCCGTCAACTCAAACCGCTTTTCCGCCCGTTTCTTGAAATCTCTGGCCAGATCTTCCCATAAATCGGGGTTAATTTCGTAAAATTTCTGCCTGCCTTTCTTTATTTTCCAGGACTGGACAATAATTCTGCGTTCTTCCAGAAGCCTTAAATAAAGGCTGACTGTGCCCTTTGTCAGCTCCAGCCTTTTACAAATGGCAGGTATGGAAACCGGAGAAGGGCTCATGTATAGAAATGCCACCATTCGCGCCATAGCTTCGCTGAGCCCCAGAATTTCGCTTATTTGTGAGCCGTATTCGATAAACACCTGTTGAACATTCTCAAAACTGTCTTTCATTTCTACCTCAATCTATTCTGACTTTCTGAATTTCTCCTTCATCCTGGTCAGTTTCTATAAAATCTACAAAAGCCATTTTTCTCTTGAGAATTTTGTGCAGGAACTCAACTTTTCTTAATTTAGTTCTGAGGAATTTATTCATAAGGTAGTCATAATCGGAATAGTTATCCTTCCTGCTCAGGAGATTCCTGTTTTCTTTTATATTCTGTCCCCATAAATCGAGAACTTTTCGTGCCTGCTTTTTAAACCGGGGAATGACTTCATCCTTCATATCAGGGTTGAATTCGAACTCACCATCTTCATTCTGAACAAGAATCTTTCGCTCAAGCATTTTTTCAAGTTCAGGACTCATCTGTTCTAGCTGCAACCCTGTTCTTTCAATCAGGTCTTCTCTGGAGAGTGGCTTTTCCGCCAGGTTAAAAGTGACTAACAGGACCGGTCGCTTTTGCTCGATTTCAAAGATCTCCAATGCCTGTTTTACCATCTCAATGGCATTTTGCTGGACTTTTTTCAAATTTTTATTCATACCTCTCACCTCATAATTTTATTGTTTGAAACGTTTCAAACTATAAAAAGTATAGCTCATGTTTTTCTGTTTGTCAAGAGGGAATAAATATTTTTTTACCTCAATGATTTTGCCTGGAATTCTTTTACTCAAAACCGGAAGGTAGGTGTTTTGGGGCCACCTCAAATGCAGTCATAACAGGCATCGGCAGGATGCCTGTTATGACTGCATTTGTGTAGATTTTGTCTTTTCGTTCAACCATCGTTGAAGTTCTCTGGGAATTTGTATATTCATACAGAAAAAAACTCCCCGGTGCGCACCGGGGAGTTTTTGTTTAAGTCGTTTCTGAGTGTAATTTCAGGGCAACTTTTTCCGCCGTAAGCGGCATTGATTTGAGCCTTATTTTTACTCCGTCATATATGGCATTGGCTATCATGGGGGCTGCGGGAATCATAGGATGCTCGCCGGCGCCCCGGGCGCCGAAGGGGCCGTCAAACTGGGGAACCTCCACTATTATGGGAACCACTTCATCGGGAATATCCATAGCTGTGGGTATTTTATAGTCAGTAAAATTGGGGTTTAACAATTTACCGTTTACATCAAACCGCATATCTTCATATAAGGCTGTGGCCAACCCCTGCAACAGGCCGCCAATGATTTGCTGTTTCACCAGCAGGGGGTTCAGTGCCTTGCCACAATCAAGAGCTTCTACAGCTTTCAGAATTCTCAATTTTCCGGTTTGCCTGTCAATTTCCAGTTTCACTGCAGCTGCCCCTACTGTATAGTGAACATTTGGGTGCCCGCCCTGGCTGGTTTTCGGGTCGGAAATAGCTGAGGCATACTGGGGCATGAAACTGCCTCTGCCCAGCACGGGCCTGCCTCTGAAAGTGCCGTCTTTGAGTTGGATTCCATTGATGACTATATCTTCAAGATTAAGAGAAAAATCCGAATCGGTTTTACATTTTACTTTCTGGTTTTCAAGGTACAGATCGCTTATATTATAGTGAAGAGCTTTGTTAACCATTTCGAAAATCTGTTCCCTGGCATCCTCGGCTGCCATACGAACTGCATTGCCGCACCCCCAGGTAACATGGCTTGCCACTGTCTGCCATTCATATGGGCTGTAATCGGTATCCGGGGTTTCCACCCTGATTTTTTCCACGGGAACCGTCAGAACCTCGGAGGCAACCTGAGCCATAACCGTTAGTAAGCCCTGTCCGATTTCCATGCCCGATATGAGAATATTCATACTGGCATCCTCATTGAATTTCAGAAAAGCTGAGGAGCCTGCATTTGGGGGCATGGCAGGGGCTTTCCAGAAACAGGCAAAACCTTTACCGACAGCCTTATGAGGCTGGCTGGTTTTATCTTTTTTATCCCATTCGATCTCCTTACTCACCTTGTCTATGCATTCCAGAAGCCCGTTAGGGTTCATATGGGCGCCGTAGCAAAGGGTGTCGCCGCCCCGTATGGCATTTTTCCGGCGGAATTCTACGGGATCCATCCCTATTTCTTGGGCGATCCGGTCAAAATGGGACTCAATACCGAAAAGGAGTTCAGAATAGCCGAAACCCCGGTAAGGGCCGCCGGGAGGCAGGTTGGTATAGACACATACCGAATCGATATATACATTGGGTATCCGGTAAGGCCCGGTGGCTGATAAGCCTGCTGAATTGGTTACGTTGGCGCCGTATTCGGTATATGCGCCGGCATCCCAATAAACCACGTGTTTAAAACCGGTTATGCTGCCATCTTTTTTTACTCCCACTTTAAGGGTAGCTGTGGTACCCTGGCGCTGGTAAGTGTTATAGAACTCCTGGGCGCGGTTGAATCGCATTTTTACCGGCCTTCCCTTGACTTTTACCGCAAGTACAGCCGCCAGAATTTCCATGGTTACACCGGCCTTGCCTCCGAAACCTCCCCCAACAAAGGGAGTAATTACCCGCACATCCTTATGGGAAAAACCCAGCTCCTTCAGGGCATCGGCTATAAGGTTTCTCTGAGTATATGGAGATTGAGAAGCCGACCACAATGTAAGCCGCCCTGAATAATCCAGTTTGGCTACTGCTATGTGAGTCTCAATGGCGCAATGGGAATAACGGGGGACCCGGTAAGTGTCTTCAAGAACGAAATCTGCTTCTTTAAAACCCTTTTCCACATCACCCTTGCGAATGGTTCTTAAATGGGAAATATTCCTGCCCTTCTGGGGAAATAACCAGGGAACCACATGGTAATTGTGGAGATCGGGATGGATAAGAAAACTGCCTTTTTTCAAAGATTCTTCAATAGTAAGGTTGGAGGGCAGTTTTTCATAGGTTACTCTTACCAGTGAGGCGGCTTTTCTGGCTGTTTCTGGGTTGTCAGCCACCACTGCGGCAACCTGCTCGCCAACAAACCGAACCCTGTCCATGGCAAAAATGAATCGATCTTTAAGGTAAAGCCCGAAAGTATAAGGAAAATCCTTGCCTGTTACCACAGCCCGGACGCCGGGCAATTTCATTGCCTCAGTGGTATCAATTTCTTTTATAAGGGCATGGGCATGAGGGCTTTCAACAATTTCAGCATAAAGCAGGGAAGGGCCGAAGTCCATATCATCCACATATTGGGCTGCTCCGGTAATCTTGGCTTTTCCGTCCACTCTTATTTCATCGTGGCCCACGGTTTTAAATTTATTCATTTTCACCCTCCTTACATTTACATGTTGCCACTTTTATTGCATCAATTATTGGGGTGTAGCCGGTACACCGGCATAAATTGCCGCTCAGCGCCTCCTTGATTTCTTCTTCTGAGGGATGAGGGTTTTTCTGTATAAGTTCATGAGCAGAGATGGTCATGCCGGGTGTGCAGAAACCGCACTGGAACGAGTTGTTCTTCAGAAATGATTTCTGCAGCTGGGTAAGCCCGTCTTTTGTGAGCCCTTCCAGAGTTATGACTTCCATTCCGTCAACTTCTACCGCCAGCACCAGGCAGCTGCGAACCGATTTGCCATTAAGCAGAACATTGCAGGCCCCGCAATCTCCCTGGCCGCAGCCATATTTTGGGCTTTTTATTCCCAGCCTGTTTCTTAAGGCGCTCAGCAGAGTTTCTGCAGGTTCTACTTCCAGGCTGACTTTTTCTGAATTAACAATGAATGTGATGTTTTTCTTCATGGCTGCCCCCTAAATTATTGAATGGCCGTAATCGGGCCCGATTTTCTGCAGTCTTTTACTGGCGGTTTCAAGGCCCCGTTCCAGCATGATTTCCGACATCAACTGCCGGTATTCTCTGGAAGCCCGGACGTCGGTAATGGGTGAAATTTCATCTTTTACCAGGCTTTTTGCTTCTTGAATCAACTCAGAGGACAACTCTCTACCCTTGAGTAAATCCTGAATTTTCGTTGCCGGCCGGGGGGTTGCCGCCAAGGATCCGAAAGCCAGGCTGTAATTGAATTTTTCAGTAATCAAAATGGCTATGCTTGCCTGGGCCAGGTCTTCACCCCGGTATCGTTTTAGTTTTACGAATGCTCCGCCGTTTTTGCCTGTGGGTTTTTCCAGGATAATTTGTTTGAGAACTTCTTTTTCATTCAGGGCTGTTCTACGGTTGCCCAGGAAGAAATCTTTCAGGGGCACGCCTCTTTCTCCCTTTGAGTTTATTATTCTTGCCACACTGTTATAGATAAGGCAGGGTGGGGCGGTATCGGCGCAGGGTATTGCGTTGCAGATATTTCCGCCTATGGTGGCGCGGTTTCTTATGGAAACCGAGGCAAAGCTGCAGGTGGCTTCCCATAAAACTGGAAATTCGTTTTTTACAAGTGCTGATTCATGAAGTTCAGTCAGGGTGGTTAGAGAGCCAATTATGAGTTTATCGCCTTCCATTTTGATTCCTTTTAACTCATCTATCCCCTTGATATCGATAAGGGTATCCACATCCTGCATATCGGTTTCCCAGCGGGGGATAAGATCCGTCCCTCCGGCAAGAAAACGGGCTTTTTTTCCGGAACTGCATATTTTCAGCAGTTCATCCAATGTGGCAGGTTTTTCATAAGTTAAATCAGCTACGGCAGGCATAACGACCTCCTTGAGAATTTAATAAGGGAAAGAAATTTATTAAATTTACAATAACAGTATTGTTATTTCGAAAAGATATTATTATTTCCTTTGATGATAACAATGCCAATTTCTCAAATAAACCTTGGAACTATCAGAAACAGAAAAGCTTTCCCAAATTCTCAGGTAAGGGGGTCAGGTGTTTGAGCAGAATCAGTTAAACAAAGGCGACAGTAATTATAAATTCTGGCTTACATTGAATATGGGTAGATTTTTACCGGCCTGCTTATCTCATCAAGTTTTTCAACTTCTTCCGGTGCCATTTTCCATTGGGTTGCCCCCAGGTTGTCTTTCATCTGTTGTGGTTTGGTTGCCCCGAAAATCACAGATGAAACTCCCGGTTTTCTCAACAGATAATTTATTGCCGTCTGGGCAATGGTGGCGTTGTGGTTTCTGGCAATTTTCTCCAGTTCATCCAAAATCCGGTATCCCCATTCTTCATCAAATTGAGGAACCGGTTCATCTTTTTTTACTCTGCGGGCGTCTTCAGGGGCAGGTTTATCTTTTCTGTATTTTCCCGTAAGAAAGCCTCCGCCCAGAGATCCCCAGGTGGTAACCCCTATACCCAGGTTCCGTGCCGCCGGTAAAACCTCAAATTCTATATGTCGGTTGACCAAGGTATATAGAGATTGAATTACTATGAATTTTTCCAGGTTATATTTTTCACTGAGCCAAAGAAACCGGGTAAGCTGCCAGCCCGACAGGTTGGAAGCTCCGATGTAGCGGACTTTTCCCTGGCGCACCAGGTCATTCATTGTCCTCAAGGTTTCTTCCATGGGGGTATTACTGTCATAGTTGTGAATAAGATAAAGATCTATATGATCGGTCTTCAACCTTTTCAGGCTTGCCTCGCAGGCATTAATAACATGATAACGGGAAAGGCCTTTCTGGTTTGGCCCATCTCCCATTTTGCCGAATACCTTTGAAGTGATGATTACCTCATTTCTTTTACCCTTTAAAGCTCTGCCCAGCATCTCTTCTGCCAGCCCATGGGAATAAACATCGGCAGTGTCAAAAAAATTAATTCCGCCGTCGATTGCCATATCCACCAACCTGTTGACCTCTTTCTGATCCAGGGCGCCCAGCTCCTTGTGCTCCTGTGTTCCTCCAAAGGTAAGAGTGCCAAAACATAACTCAGAAACTTTCAGGCCGCTGTTTCCTAAATTTTTATACTTCATTTTTTCATCCTCCCCGGTTTAATTTTCTCTTTTCAAATATATACGCGCCTGTCCATATATCAGTGGTACCAGGCTTAAACCAAGAACCAGCATCCAGCCATCTGCCCCCGGCGGTTTAACCTTCAATATTCCCGCCAGCTTCTCATAATAAACCGCTGTCAAGAGGAGAGATATGCACAGGGCGATTGCTCCCCATACATAAGGGTTGTAAGTAATTTCATTCTTGATGATGGTCGTGTGTTTGCCTCGCAGGTTGAAGATATGCCAGAGCTGAGAAAACGAAATGGTCAGAAAGGAAACTGTGACAGCCTGGCTCATATTCATACCGAGAAAATTTCTCGAAATGAGAAATGCCGTCAGGGTCATTGTAGCTATTATTATTCCAAAAACAGCCATGGATTTCCAGTGATCTTTTGTAAGGACAGGTTCGTTTTTAGCTCTGGGCGATTCGTTCATAACCCTGGGATTTTTGCCTCCAACCCCTAGAGCCATGGACGGTATAATATCAATAACTATATTCAGAAAAAGAATCTGGAGAGGCAGAAGAGGCAGGGGTATGTTCATAATTGAAGCCAGGAAAAGTGTAATGACCTCGCTGATGTGAAAAGTAAGAAGATAGTAAACAAAGTTGCGTATATTTTTAAAAATGATTCTTCCCTGCTCCACCGCAGCAACAATGGAGGAAAATGCATCGTCTTTCAGAATCATATCCGCAGCTTCCTTAGCCACCTGGGTACCTCTCCTGCCCATTGCAATACCAATATCAGCCTTCTGCAATGCAGGGGCATCATTAACACCGTCGCCGGTCATAGCTACGATACTGTTGTTTTCCTGGTGAATCTGAATCAGGTTCAGTTTCTGTTCTGGAGTCAGCCTGGCAATTATGTTGGCATCTATGACTTCTTGTTTGTCTTCGTCGCTGATGTTGTCAATATTTTCAAGAAGTTCGCCTTCAATAACCTTTTCTTCAAGATTTTCTTCGGTTTCCAGCAGGCCCAGCTCGCTTCCCACCTTGCCCGCGGTCAATTTATGGTCACCTGTTGCCATTATAACCCTTATTCCCGCATCCTTACACTGGGCAATCGATTCCTTTATCTTGTTTCTTGGGGGATCATACAAACCTGACAGCCCCAGAAAAACCATATCTTCATAAGGTTGGGCATCTTTGCTGTCAGTCTTTTTCTCAGCCATTGCCAGAACCCTCAAACCCTGTCCCGACATTTCCCGGTTCTTTTTTTTCCATTCTTCTTTCCCCGAATCGGTAAAATCATTGTCTTTTCCTTCAGCGCGAATAAACCGGGCTTTCTCAATAACCGCCTCGGGCGCGCCTTTTATGGCGACCCGGTAACCGTTACCGGTTTTATGAAAAGTGGACATCATCCTGACATCGGGGTCAAAAGATACTTCCCTCTCCTCGGGAAACTCTTTAAGCATTTCAGGACGGCGGAGATCTATTTTTTCTCCGATTTTCAACAAGGCAACTTCCAGGGGATCGCCTAAAACATTGCCGTTTTCCTCTTCTCCATTTTTCAGGCTGGCATTGTTGCAAAGAACACCTACCTGAATCAGCCTTTTCAACGTGCTGTTTTTACCAGGCTCCACTGATTCTCCCCCGGCCTGAAACAGGCTTCCTTCATTATCTGAATTTCCATCAACCTCAATGGATTGCCCAGAAATTTCAATCCGGTTGACTGTCATTTTATTCATGGTCATGGTACCGGTTTTATCGGCGCAGATGATATTGGTTGCCCCCAGGGTTTCCACCGAGGACAACCGGTTAATCAGGGCGTTTCGCTTTGCCATTTTCCACATTCCCCGGGCCATTGCCAGGGTAGCCACCACAGGAAGCCCCTCGGGGACTGTGGCAATTGCCAGCGCTATTCCTGTTTCAACCATCAGGAATGTATCTTTTCCTGCAATTATACCTGCAACAGCAACCACAGGAGCAGCGGTAAGAGTGATGCGAATCAGCTTATGGGCCAGCTCATTCAACCTCTGTTCAATAGGAGTTTCCTCATCTTCAGCTTCCTGCGCCAACGACGATATTTCGCCCAGCTGGGTGTCCATACCAGTGGATACCACAATCCCCTCGCCGGTTCCCCGGGTAATGGCAGTTCCCTTGAAAACCATATTCTTTCTGCCTGCAAGCCTGGTGTCTTCCGGGAGTTTATCAACCTGCTTGTCAACAGGTACCGATTCGCCGGTAAGGGCGGATTCATTAACCTGCAGTTTTGATGCCATTATCAACCGGACATCAGCGCTGACCACATTGCCAGCTTCCAGCACGACCACATCGCCGGGAACCAGTTCTTCGCCGGAAACACTTTGAACATTACCTTCCCGTCTTACATTTGCATCTACTCTGCTTAATTCGCGAAGGGCTTCCATGGAACGGGCAGCCTTGTATTCAGTGAAAAAACCTATGGCGGTATTAATTACAATTACAACCAGAATGGAATACCCTTCGATGGTCTGCTCGAAGGCAAAAGCCAGCGTTGCGGCAACCGCCAGGAGAAGAATCATCAAACTCTTGAATTGCTCGAAAAGAATTTTCCAGGCGCTCTTCTTCTTCTTTTTTCTTATGATATTTTTGCCTGTTGCTTTTCTTCTTTTTTCAACTTCATTGGCGTCCAAACCTTTTGTTGTGTCCACCTTCAGTTTTTTTTCCAATTGATCAACAGAAAGATTCCATGGTTTATTTACTTTTAAATTTTCTTTTTTCATATATTACCTGAGGTCATTACATATTATTGTAAAAATTAGTGGGTAATCTTAAAACATAAAAGGGTGCCCTATAGTTTCCTTATCACCGGTAAACCCCTGCAATGACAATAATTCAGGTTAAGATGGATTTGACAGGCTTTTTGAAATTGAATACATTATTCAGAATCAAACTTGCCGGGGCCGGTTTCCGGCAGCAGATATGCGCCCATTAACATTGAACTGCTGAAGATGGCAATGAAAGTGAAGCCCGGTATGAAAGAACCAGTCAGCTCGGTTATTCTGCCCACCAGCCATACGTTCAGGGTCGAAACCGCATAACTCACCGCCCAGAAGATACCCATTATATGCCCTGCATCCCTTGTATTCACCCCTGGTAATTCCTGGGGAATGGTAAAAAGGGCTGGCCGCCAGAAAAACATTCCAATTCCTGTAAGTATTGCCCCAATAAAGACCACGGTTAAATCCCTGTAAAGAAACATACCAAAAACACCGGGAACTATCGCCAAACCGGCTATTTTTAACAGGGGCTTGCGCAACTGTATTTTGTGGGCAAACCAGATGGCTATGGCTATGGTGGGCACCGAGGTGATCATGACCAGGGCGGGGGCTTTCAGAAACAGGGGATTGATTTGCGACCAACCCCGGGTTTTATAAAAGGTGGGGAAATATGTAATGAGTACCATATATAACGAGAGGACTCCTGAATAACTCAGGGTCAATTTCCAGGTGTTTATATTTTTCAGCGCCTGAAAAAAGGAAGCTTTTTCACTACCGCTTTCAACTTTTCTCTCTGCAGAACATTTCTGGCATTCCAGGGGGCCTTCCCTCCCGCCAAGCAGCCAAGTTATGAACATAATAATACTCAGGCTGCTGTAAGTAACAAGAACCATTTTCCAGGAGCCTTCAAAATAGTTCATGAGAGAATCGGTAAAGGCCAGGCCAAGCATCATTCCAATACTTAAAGCTATATAATTCAAACCGTTGGCTATCACTTTCTCATTAGCAGGAAACCATTCCATTACCAGGGGGGTAAAAAGAACCACAACCAGCGCCCCGCCGATTCCCATGGTAAAGCGGGCTGCCAGGATCAATTCATAGGAGTGGCTCAATGGCGCCAGAATGCCAAGACAAATCAAAAAAGAGGCAAGGGTGAAGGATTTCTTCAAGCCTAATTTCTGTAAAACAAACCCTGTTGCCAGGGGGCCGGCGAATTTTGCCAGGGTTACGCTGGTATTTGTAAAACTGGCCTGGCTCAGGGTCAGGGATAATTCCTTCATCAGATCGGGCAGAAAAACTCCAGCTGCCGACCAGGTAAGGCCGAAAGCCAGGTATGTGAAGAATATGATTGCTTCAATAACAAAACGATATGGAGAGATATCGAGGTTCTGATTTATCAGGGGTTTGTCCATCTTTTCGCTTTCCTCATCTGCCCTGAACTTCCTTCAACATTATAAAAATATCGGGCATAAGCCCTGGGGCAGGAATAAAGGTTTATTTTTTGAAGAAACCCTCTACCGGTTAATCTCTTTGTATTTTTCTGAAAGGACTGATTTGGTGGAGCAAAATTGCGCTTTAATCGGATTCGGAGCTTTTATTCTGGTCTTTTCACTTATAGGATACCGGATAATTGTTTATGTGAAGGAAACCCTGAAAAGAAGATCCGAGCTTTACAATGAAATTTTTCCTCAACTGAATTTTCAGCGGGTATCCCCGGGTAGCAGAGAATGGAAAAATATTGGCCATATTATGAAACAGATACATTTTGCAACTCAATGGATTAAACGGGAACCTGATTTGAAAGAAGCATTCAGAAAAGAATATGATGATTTTTCTGTATATGCGGTAGAAGATTATGTGGAAATCCGCCGTTCTTATGGTTCAGTGGGTTCACCGGGACGGGTGGGTACCACCAGAAGCCGGAGCAGTTCTACTTTTATGATGATCCCCTGCAGGACGGGAGCCGATACCCCCCTGTACATCCGGCGGAAGCAATCGGAGTTAATTGAAAAAATCATATACAAAATGGGGGGACAACCAGCCCGGTTGCCGGGACCCATCCCTGGTTTTGAAGATGTAATGCGGGTGGATTCACATATCTCTTCGCCGGATTTATCATTTCTGGACAGGGATACTCAGGAAGTGATTCTGAAATATCAGGATGTTTATCCCTTCGAGGTGGAAAAGGATCAGGAAAAGGATCCTCACAGCATACGAACTGATTTCGGGGTAATTGTTACTCCTTTTGGTTTTGCAGTAAGCGGCCCTCCGGTCTGGGACAGAAAAGACCTGGACCGGGCGCTGGGTTTTGTGCAGAATTTCTATAAGGACCTTCAGGCTTCGCCATTGGATCTATCTGAACAGGATCTGGAAAATGTGAAGTCTGCTGAAAATGATGAAGAAACATTCTATTTGCCGGAGAACTGATCACCCATGACCCCTTTGTTTAAACTAAAGCAATTTTTCTACAGCCTGGTTTTTAATTTTCTCGATTTTGTGTTTTTCTTTACCCATTACTGGTGGTGGAAGATGCAATGGTTTCTGATGCGAAAGTACTGGAATGTTTCGGGTTATGAAGTGTTCATGCGGGAAAACCGGCTTCGCCAGGATGTAACCGAGGAAGATTTTTCATTTGGCGAAACCAATGCCCTTTCTACAAAACTTATACTTGAGGAAATACAGCCCCAGAAAGGTGCAACAATTTATGATCTGGGGTCGGGCAGGGGCATATTCCTTATCTCAGCTTATTTTATATATGGAACACGGGGTGTGGGAATAGAAATACTGAAAACTTATGTGGAAAAATCCCGGGAGTTGGCCAGCACTATGAGAGTGGCAAATGTCTTGTTCAGAGAAGAAAATATAGTTGATACTGATCTGTCGGAAGCCGATATAATATATCTGTCAGGGGCCACCTTTTCAGGGGAAATATTGGACCGGACCATAGAAAAATTTAAAAAGGCAGAACCGGGTACAATAATAATAATTATAAGGCATGAACTGCCTGAGGAAGAGTTCGTGTTATTTAACGATGGGTATTATCCATTTACCTGGGGGTCGGAAAAGGTATATTTCTACAGGAAAAAGTAATCAGTCTTTCTTCTCTTCGTCTTCTTCGTCTGTTTCTTCTTTTTTCTTAAAACCAATATACAGGCCGTCTTTTTCTCTTACCAGGCCTTTTTCAAAGCTCTCTTTAATCTCTTTCTGCACATATTTATAAGGCATTCCGAATTCCTTGGTAATATCGATAATCGCATCAGTGCCGTCCATCAATACCTTATAGCCTTCTTCGCCGAAATCTTCCTTTAATGATTTTTCAGCTTCTTCTTTACTTGTATTTTTTTTCTTTTTTGACAAAGGTGTCACCCTTTCAATTATCTTTTTGTAATTTAGATCTTAAATATAAACTCAAACAATCCTTTCCTTTTAACGTGAAGGGTTAATCTTTTTTTCATTGAATTACTAAAATCCCACTTTTTACAGAGGTCAGGTAAACAAAAAAAATATTCTGTTAATAAAACATCATCCAAAGGAGGAGCTCCAGTGAAACATGGTCATAGCAATCTTTTGAAAGACGAAACCCAATATCATATTGGCCTTAAAAAAGGCGATGTGGGAAGATATGTGATTCTTCCCGGTGACCCCGGAAGGGTGCCAAAAATTGCCAGTTATTTTGACGAAGCTGAGAAAGTTGCCCAGAACCGGGAATATACCACCTACACCGGCACTGTGGATGGGATAAAAGTTTCCTGCACTTCCACAGGAATAGGATGCCCATCTGCTGCCATTGCCCTTGAAGAATTAATACGTATAGGGGCAGATACTTTTATCCGGGTAGGAACTGCCGGCGCCATCCAGCCCGGAATAAAATTGGGTGATATTGTGGTTTCAACGGCCGCCATCCGGGAGGAAGGAACTACCCGCCAATATGTTCCCCTGTCTTATCCCGCTGTGGGAGATTTAGACGTGGCCTGGGCTTTGAGAAAGGGCGCCAGAAACCTGGGGCTCAATTGTCATTGCGGCATTATGCACTGTAAAGACTCCTTCTATATTGAAGAACCAGAAATGATACCCCAGTTTACCCATAACAATCAACTCTGGGAAACCTGGCAGCGCAGCCAGGTTCTTGCCACTTCCATGGAATCAGCAGCTTTGTTTGTAATCGGGTCAATTAGAAAAGTAAGAGTGGGAGAAGTTACAGCTATTATCGGCCTCACTTACGGCGATGCTCCCATTGTGAAAAAAGTTGGTGTTGAAGAAGCTATAAAAACTTCTATTGAAGCTGTGAAAATTTTACATAAGATGGATTCAGAATAATTTTATTCTTGAGAAGAAAAAGAACGGGTTTTAACCCGTTCTTTTTTTATAATGATAATTTTGTCATCAGAATAAACCCCCAGCGATGTGGCGATCTCTATACCCCTCAGGTAAATGGGTTGGGAACAAACAAGATCTGAATTGAGATTGCCACGCCTCTTCGAGGCTCGCAATGACGCCGTTTTTCAGGTTGTCACGCCCTTCAGGGGCTCGCCATGACAGGCTTCTAGTCCGTAATAAGTCAGTTAATCCTGTCCAATTCGTTGTTTGGATGTTTTCTGGGGGTTCCCAGGAAAATCGTTACCTGGTCGGGAATGGAGCGGGTATTGCCCGCCTTTACCGCAGTGACCTTAATAATTGCCATAAGCCCACCAACTGAAACGGGAAAATTCAATTTGTATTCGAAATGGCCGTGGGAATCTGAAATTGTCCGGTAGGTGCCCGGTTGGCCCAAAGGTACAATGGTGTTGCCCAGGTTGTAACTTAACTGGACATTGACATACACAGCTGTGTCTGGGTTGGTCCGGCCTTTCACAAAAAAATTACTGCCGGGCTGGGTCCAGTTTTCGGGTTCGGTAATTTTAACTGCAAAAAAACGCCCCTGTATAGAAACCGTGCTTTCCGCCTGCATATCGCAGGTTTCTCCGGATTGTGAACAAAAAGAAACAATAATTTTCTCATTTTTCAGAAAATCACCTTTTTTAACGGTGTAACTGCCCTCATAAACACCGGGTGAAATTTCGTGAAGGGGTATTTCACGGGCTATGTTTCCCAGGCTGAAAGTAGCTTTGGAATCGGGTTCCCCCTTGACCCTGACCTTTAATTTTTCGCCCACAACAAGAAAGCTTCTGGCATTATGTTCAATGGAGTAGATCATATCCAGTTCTTCAATAAAAAAAGCCCAGGCGACTTCTTTGTTATTGTCTTCACTATCTCTGAAAGTTACCCTCACCATGTTTCTGCCGGCGGGTAAATTCTTAAATGGGCCGTATATGATGGAATTGTTGGATTTGATTACATAAGTGGTAACATTTACACCGTTGACAAACATTTCCACCGACTTCAAATCAATACCGGTTCGGGGAAATGAAAACATTATGGTGGGCCGGTTATTTTTTATATGGGAATCAGGGGCGGGAGAATACAAAAATTCCCGGGCAAAAACCTGGTGGGTAAAAATTGTAAATAAAAATAAAATTATAATCAGTTTCTTTTTCATCAAGTATATCCTAAATTCAATATTCCAGAAAATTCAAAAATGAATCTTTATTTTTACAAACAAAAATCCGGAAAAACCGATTCCGGTATTATTTATCTGAACCCGATCTTCTTGGCTTTGTAATCTTTCACTTCCAGCCCCTCTTTGTCAGGATAGTGCACAATGGTTGCAATGTGGCTCCAGGGGATAAATACAAAAGCTTTGCAATCTGCCAGATCTTTACCCTTAACGGTAAGGGCGGTTTGAGAAACCGATTCCAATTCAATCCAGATCCCTCTTCTTTTCTCGTAGCCTTTCAGGGTGGCTACAAGTTTCTCTGAATCCAGCCCGGTGTCACTGAAAGATTCTATATCTCTTAAAACTAAAAATATCTTTTTGTCAACCAGATTTTCCAATGATATCATAACCAATCTCCCTGTTAAAAAAATTAACCCGGAAAAATCCGGGTTTGGGTTTATACTCCAAGACGTTTTTCCCTGGCCGGCATCCCCTTGGTTATAGAAATTTCTCCCGTCCGGCCTTCTAGATCACCGGGAAGTAATGGCAATTCCACCTGTTCAGGGAATTCCTTCATTAACTTTTCATTCTCTGCTTTTCTTTCTTCTTCCCCTACAAGCCAATATTCAGGATGCATTTTACAGCGGGTTATTCCGGGGCAATCGAAGCAATGCCTTCCCCGCATCATAACCTCGCGGATCCTTTTGTCCATGCATTCAGGCCTGAAGAAACGAAAATGTTCATAATACTTTTCTATGTATTTCTTACTATATTTTATCAAAAGAGTACCCTCCTCGATCTTACAAATAAATAAAAATTTACCTTAATAATAATTACCAGAAAAAAACTTTCATGTCAAGTATAAGTTATATTAACTTATAAGAAATTCCCCTGTCTTTATTTATTTTTAGTTGCTTTATTCTGAAAGCTTTGCTTCTTCCGTCAAATTTAAATTGGAATACCCCCACTTCATGTTCCTTAATTTTTATGGAAGCTTCATTCGCCTTGTCCTTACCTGTCTCTCTTTTCAGATATTTATTCAGGGTTTTCAAAATGTAAGGGCTGTGAGTGGATAGAATAAGATAAACACCCGTCTTCATAATCTTTGCCAGATACCTGGTTAGTTTCACCTGGCTTTCAGGATGCAGATGGGTTTCAGGTTCCTTTACAATTAATACATTGCCCGGCTCGATATTATACTTTAAGAATAATATCAGCGGAGCTAATTCTGAAACTGTAGAAGAAAACCGGTGCAGGGGAACCTCGGAATCTTCAAGTTTATATTTTATTTCAGGATAAATATCATGGCCCGAGCTGGTTATTACTATTTCACCCCGGAGTAAATCCTTTTCCATTTCGCGGGCAAGTTTATAAAGGGGGCCTTTCTGGCTGTTAATAGATGTAACTGAAGTCAGAAAGTCGGCGATTTCTCCAGACAACCACGGGCTTTCCACTTTTTTTATTCCAAACAGGCCTGATTGTTTTACCATGCCCGATAATAATGCTTTATGCACCTGCAGAATTCCAGCCCTCTCTGCCGGCAAATATTTACTGGAATGAGCCAGGTTTTTCAGAACCATAAAGGAACATATATCCACAAGAGTGCTCTTAATCAAATGCAGGTTTTGTTCCTTGTCATTAAGCAACTGGCCGAATTCCACTTCCACTTTATCCTTGCTGGAACTCATCTCGATGAATTGAGTCTCTTCCCTGGCTGAAATTTCCATATCAAAACCAAGTTTTGGGAACTGCTTTATTTGGAAACGGTTGGTCCTGGTAAAATGAATTTCTAATGGATTACCGCCACGGGACAGTACAATATCGAATGATCTTTTTTTAAAGCGGATCAATTCCCGGAGTTTGCAGCCAAAATCACTGGTAATCTGGGCTTCCAGCCTTTTTTCGAATATTTCCTGTAAGATTCGCCGGGAAATTTCTTCAAGAAATTTTTTGTTCACCCGGGTTTCGCCGTTTTTCTTCAACTCCTGATAAATTTTTTCAGGCTGGGTGGATTCGTTTAAAAACCTGCTGATATTGGGATACCTGTCAATCTGCCATTTCATGTAGAAAGGCCAGTCTTTTGGCGCCTGGCTGGGGTGCAAAGCTTCAAAAATTGAGTGAATTAACATGGTGGCGTAGGATTTACCCGAATTATTTGCCCCCAGAAACAATGTCAAAGGCTTCAGTTTGAAGGTTCCACTGCTTATCGGCCCAAAATTCTTTAATTTCAGTTCAATGTCAACTTTTTTATTTTTTTGAATTTTCTTTGTTTTAATAGTCATAACAAACACTCCGCCATAAGTCCGCTGGTGAAAAACTTCTTTTACTGAAACGAACTTCGTTAATAATCAATTATATCCCTTTGAAAAAAAATATTTTTGAATCTTTTTTAAACGTGAATCCATATCAGCAAAACTGCATCTATACTATTAGAGGCAAGTTAACTAAATAAATGAATTAAGAAAACTTGACAACGCTATTATAAACTTATATAATGTTTAATCGATCAATATGGTTTGACTGGTGGATATGGAGGTGAAAAATTTGAAAAATCAGACCCAGCAAAAAGGTGACAGACAGGAAATACCTGTTAAGATAAAAGAGCAAAAAAATACACAGGCTGAAACCAGCCCAAAAAACCAGGCCGAGGAAACAAAAACCAAAGATGAAACAATTGCAGAACTGCAGGAGCAGGTTAAAAGGTTGTCGGCAGAATTTATTAATTTCAGGAAAAGGCAGGAAAAGCAGTATCAGGAATCGGTGAGAAACGCCAAGGAAAACATTTTAAAAGAGTTTCTGCCCGTCCTGGACAGCATCAATCAGGCATGCACACTTTTCGATCTTGAAAAAGATGAAGACCCTCACACCAGGGGTATAAAAATGATAAAGAAGCAACTGGAAAACACTCTGGAAAAACTGGGGGTAGAACCCATAGAAGCTTGCGGGAAACCCTTTGACCCGGAATTTCACCATGCCATGTTGATGGAAGAAAACAATGAACATCCAGATGAGACGGTTTTGGATGAATTCAGCAAGGGATATAAATTTCACGACAGGGTACTGAGGCCCACAATGGTGAAAGTGTCAAGACAAAAGTAAAATTTATTAATAATAAAATCATTTTAAGGAGGAAATTAATATGGCTAAGATATTGGGAATCGATTTAGGAACCACTAACTCCTGCATGGCCGTAATGGAAGGAGGCCAGCCCCAGGTTATTCCCAACCGGGAAGGCTCCAGAACGACTCCGTCGGTGGTCGGGTTTTCCAAAACCGGTGAAAGGCTGGTAGGAGAAATAGCCAAAAGACAGGCTATAAGTAACCCCGATAGAACTATCGCATCAATCAAAAGACACATGGGGACCGATTACAAGGCCAAAATTGACGATAAGGAATATACGCCCCAGGAGATCTCAGCTATGATTCTGAAGAAACTCAAGGAAGACGCTGAAAATTACCTGGGCGAAAAGGTAACTGATGCAGTAATTACAGTGCCGGCTTACTTTGATGACTCAAAACGCCAGGCCACAAAAGACGCCGGCCAGATTGCAGGCCTTAACGTACGAAGAATCATCAATGAGCCCACTGCATCGGCTCTGGCTTACGGCCTTGATAAGCAGGAAACCACCATGACCGTGCTGGTGTTTGACCTTGGCGGCGGCACCTTTGATGTGTCCATTCTCGAATTGGGAGAAAACGTGGTGGAGGTTATATCAACTGCCGGTACTACCAAACTTGGCGGCGGCGACTGGGACAATACCCTG
>CAZSLZ010000018.1:0-31452 GCA_964607865.1 uncultured bacterium | reverse complement strand
AAATACTGTTGTTTTCGTTATATAATTATGTCCCAGGGCATAGGAATAGAACCAGTCGGTGAAGGGAACCCGTTTGCCGATTCTGATAAAGGCGCTACTGCCGCTCAAGGTAGTCAGGGTCATATTAGTGGTTCCACGGTTCTGTACCTGGGAAATATCAGGGGATACAGCCACATTCCATTTGTTGTTAACATTGTAAGCTGAGCCGAAAATCGATGCGGTATTGGTATTTGCAGTATCAAGAATAGTAACCCCAATCTTGACCTGGGGCAGGGGAACATCAAGATTTGCAGCCATAGCTTCGATTTTGCCTATATTTCCGGGGAAATCTCTTATGACTATGGAATTGGTATGTTCATCTGCTATGATTTTGCCTTCGCCTGAGAGATAAACCTTTAAAACTTCAATAAGTGAGTTTGCGGGTCGGTGGTTGATTCTTATTATTTTTCCGGTTAGTTTTTCATCAGTGTTTTCCGCAAGAATATTAACCGGTTGTATGGCAAATGCAAAAATTAAAAGTACCAGGAGCATAATTTTATTTAAAGACATAATCATCACCTCGGGGAGTTTCTCAAAAAGATAAACAATAACAATTAAAAATTAGTTCATCATTATAAGGAGCAAGCCTTGCAGCCAATAGATGGCTTAAATTTTATTCTGTCCAGGGTCACTTGAAGGCCGTCAAATATAAGCAGCAAACCCGAAACAATCTTTTCTTTCATGGCCAACAGTTTTATAGCTTCGTTGGCCTGTAAACTCCCATTATTCCCGGAATTGTTGAGAATACTCCCCGGCTTCTGATAAGCCCAATTTAACTTCCTAAAATCTGGAAACTTTTTTCTTTTCTTTTTCCAGCACTCTTCTTTTATGTTTCAAGGTTTCTATATATTTTTCAGAAGCTACCGCCGCAATTGCACCGTCACTGACTGCAGTTACAATCTGACGGAGCATTTTGGACCTGATATCGCCGGCAGCGAAAAGGCCGGGAACATTGGTTTTCATCAGATCGTCGGTTTCAACAAAACCCATCTCGTCAGTTTTAAGGTGCAGGTTGCAAAGGAAATTGTTAGGCTGGGTTCCAATGTAAATGAATACCCCGTCAACGGGAAATTGATAAACCCGGTTTTCCTCTCTGTTTTTAAGCACCAGCCCGTTCACAAAACCCTCATCGTCAGCTTTAATTTCTTCTACAACTGTATTCCATATAAATTCAATCTTTGGGTTTTCAAAAGCATTCTCCTGCAATACCTTCTGGGCTCTCAGAGAGCCCCGGCGGTGGATTATATATACTTTTTCTGCAAACTTGGTTAAATATTCTCCTTCTTCCACGGCGGAATCACCACCACCAATAACTGCCACCTTTTTACCGTTATAAAAGAAACCGTCGCAGATGGCACAATAGGAAACACCCTTACCCTTGTATTCTTTCTCGCCGGGAACCCCCAGTAAACGGGGTTTGACACCAGTGGTGAGAATAAGGGTGTCGGAGTAGTAATTAGCACAGCTGGAGGTAACACAGAACTTATCATCTTCTTTGGATATGCATTTCACGTTGCACATTTCTATTTGAAGCCCGAATCCTTTAGCCTGTTCTTCCATTATCTGGGCAAGATCCATACCCGTAACTTTTCTTACCCCCGGATAATTTTCAACAAACCCGGTGCTTGCTACCTGGCCTCCGGCCATTCCTCTTTCCAGAAGAACCACATTCATTTTGGCCCTGGCTGTGTATAATCCCGCAGAAAGCCCTGCTGGCCCCCCACCGATAATAATTGTATCAAAAAATTTTTTTTCTTTTTCAATCTGATTTGAGTTGCTTGCCATATCTATACCTCATCTAAAAATAAATTTTTTCAAGTTCGTACCTGATATCTTCTTCAGAAGACATGACAGGAAATATATCATTATCAAAATATTGCTCAATAAATTTAACTGTTTCCCGATCAAAAGGTTTCCAATAGGCAACCTTAATGTTATTATTTTCCAGGCTGTAAGGAAGTATTTTCATCTCTCTGGCTTTTTCTTCGGGAATCTTTCTTGCTACTTCCTCATTTATCTTAAGTAGCTCCACATCGGTATAAGTTGCGCCAAGCCAGCGGGCCAGGCTTTTTACCATTTGTTTTCTGGAAACCGGTTTTTCCAGAATAGTTCTTAAATTCTGGTCTTTTTCCAACTCTACCATTTCTTCTTTGGTGAAAACTTCATCTTCTACCAGAATTGCGTAGAATTTTTTCAGGTCACGGTCTTTGTTTTCTTCAAAGACGGTTAACAGGTTTTCTATATTTTTGTTGGTTAAAGCTGTGGCAGGCTTGTGCCTGTTTATCAATCTGATTGCCCTGCGTTTTTTCTCCAGGAGTTTTTCTTCGCCGGATTCGCTGGGATGTGATAAAACCAATGCCACTCTTTCACCCAGGTTGGTAAAAAGAAGAGAAGTAAAAGAAGTATATTTATTTTGTCCAGCTTCTATCTGCTTATTATTGATCTGTTTCAAATTTTCAAGGGCGTTCTTCCAGCCTTCAACCGGAAAGGAATCCAGGAGTATTGCTTCGTCATCATTTAACAGATAGGCAAAACACTTTGTTTCCTGAGGGTCAAAAAAAAGACAGGACGTTTTAATATCTGCTTTTGAAACATACTTATCTATGGATTCCCTGATCTGTTTTTCAAGGGGTTGGACTTGTAGTTCAGGTTCTTGGTTCTTGTTTTCTTCTTTATTCTTGCCTGTTATCCTATTAAATAAATTTTTAAACCATGACATAAACCCACACCCTTAAAAATCAGCTTTCTATACGAAGTTATAAACCGGTTCGCTTTCCATCATATCTATGAGTTCATCATAAGAGATCAATTTAATATTTTCAGGCAGATCCGATAAATTTCTTTTTCTGACATCCTTCTCCAGAAAATAAATCTCTTTGCCTTCAGCTATCTGGCCCGGTTTTAAATAAACACCATCGAACATAAAAACAAG
Source organism: uncultured bacterium (assembly GCA_964607865.1). Lineage (GTDB taxonomy): Bacteria > Vulcanimicrobiota > JAJTBE01 > JAJTBE01 > CAZSLZ01 > CAZSLZ01. The sequence continues at coordinate 28,481 of CAZSLZ010000018.1, read as the reverse complement.
TTTGTCTTCTTTATTGTTTTCATATAATCCCAGAGCAAAATCAGCGCATTGTTTATTAATCAAGTAAACAGCCATATATAACTCCCATTACAAACTAAAATTCATATCTGATTCCTGATAAAGCTCAGAAATCTTTTTTCTGTCAACTGCCATAAAAAAATCAGGAATATTTTCCAGGCTTATATTTCTATCTTCGGCAGCTTTTTTATCGATGTATATTTTGCTATCCAACATGGAAAAAGCTTTTAGAAATCTGGAAAAAATCTCGTTGTTTTCGCTCAGTTTCAGGGCATAAACTGCATCACTGGTAAACACCATGTTTATTCTATGTTCCCTGTATCCGGCGGAAACTCCCATGGAGGTTCGTAATTCTTCAATTAATGTGTTGTTGCTATATGGTTCCTTCATTAATAGTACAAGTATATTTTTCTGCTTCACAAAAAATCTTTCCCTTCCAGATAAAGAGTATTACTACAAACTGACTACCTTGTCATAATCTGACAGTATTTCCGAAAGATCTGACAAACCGCCGGTTTTCAGCCCTTCAAGAAAAGTTTTACTGGTATTGAAGCCCCGGGCTTGCATATGAATTCGGCTGCACATCACTTCAGCCCCGTGCTGTGTCAATTCATTCAGCATTTCCTTAGGTGTTTTTTCACCATTTAAACCAATCTGGTTTTTTATTGAACCATATACAGCGTCGTTATTCAAATATATAAACACTTTGTGGCCCTTTTTTAATGCTGCGCACGCCAAGCCGTATAATGTTTCAATGTATTCTCCGACAAACGGACTTTTATTTAAAACAAAAGCAAATTTAGCCACTGTTTATCCTCCCACTTTCATTGATGGGTTATTCTACAAAACCGTAAAAAACCTTCTTTACATTAAAAATTGACTTATTTATGAATTTATCAGGGTAAAATCTGGAATTGATCCAGGTTTAAGGGTTCGGGGATACTTTTTTCAATGTGTTCATATATCTGGAAATTTCTGTTATTCATTTCCCGATCAATTTCCTGGAAAGCTCTGACATATTTTATGAATTTCTCCCTATCCATATCCTGGTTCAGCATAATGAAATCATCGGTGATTTCTATGTCAGAAAAATATGCCTTTGTATGGAAAAGATCCCAGTTCATATCATCCTGAACCATATTGTTTCTTTTTGCGTAGGTCCATAAAGGTGTTCCAGGGTAGGGCAGAAGAATAAAAACCTCTATACCCTGCATTTTTTTTCTGTTCTTTTCAATAAATTTAATGGTTTTATCCAGGTCCTCCCCGGTTTCACCGGGAGTGCCTATAACAAAAGAAAGGTTTAATTGCAGGCCGGTATTGTAGCATATATCTATAGCTTTCTGGTTCATCTCCACACTGGTGCTGCCAGCTTTCAGAAATTTCAGAATTTTATTCGAGCCAGATTCAGCACCGAAAGCCCCTGAAATAAAATTCATACCCACCAGAGTTTTACATAAATCTTCAGTTACCATATCCGCTCTTATATGGCCTCCGAAAGTACAGGCCTTGTTATAACCCCGGCTTTTCACCAATTTGCTTATCTCTTTCACCCGATCCAGGTCTCCGATAAAAAGATCATCAAAAAAATGAATATAACCAGGCTTGAAATTACTGAAAATTTGATCTAATTCTCTAAGAACATAATTTGGGGGGAAAGTTCGATATTTCTGCCAGATAATTCGGGGCGAACAGAAGGTGCATTTATATGGGCAGCCCCTGGAAGTAAAACAGTAGTGAAAATTCCCCCATATGTTTCCTGGCCTTTCAGGACAGGGTATGCGAGTCATGGGTGTAATCAGTTTCCGCCGGGGGTTTACAACTACTTCGTTTTCGTTATGATAGCAAATACCATGTAAATCTTCTAATTTATTATGCCAGTTGTCATTCTTCAGAAATAGATTCAATAGTTCCTTGAAGGTTTCTTCACCTTCGCCCAAAACCCCGATATCAATAAATTCAGGCAGAGTATGAGGAAGCACGGTGATGTGATCTCCTCCCAGCAGAATGGGAACCATCAGTTTCCTCTTGAAAAATTTTGCCCACTCCTTGGCAATATTCATATTTTCTGTGACTGAACTGATGCCCACTATATCCGGCTTGGCGTCCAGCACTTCCCTGGGTGTACGTTTTATTTCTACCTGGCATTTCGAGGAACCATATTTTTCCCAATAAGCTTTCAAATAAAAAAGCCCTATAGCAGGTATAGCTCTCTGGGAAGGCTCCTGGCATCTCAAAGCATCAATCAAAACAATTTTCATAATAAACCTACTAAATAAATGATATGAAACATTACTATTTTTTCTGCTTATTATCCTTCCATTCTTTGAACATAACAAGTATTTTAAGAGGAAACACAAGGATATATTTTAATACAGTAGTATAAATTAAACAGGCTTATTGGAGCTTGGAGGTGTCTAAGTTGAAAAAACAAATAATCGGTTTATTCCTGGTAATGATAATAATTTTGCTCACAGTAAACAGCCTGGCATTGGCCAAGACATTGACAAACCATGACGTGAACAGCGTAAAGAGTGCGCCTAATGGTTCTCTCAGCAACAAGGATATTGAAAGGTTAAAAGGACAACAGAATAAAGGCGTACCTACATATAACAGCAATCCTTCTTTTCCCGCCGTTCCCGGGTCGTCCAGCGGCATACCGGCAATTCCTCCTCCCAGAGGTAATGGAAAAGATGCCCTGATTATCAAAAAACATCTGCCATATAAACAATGGGAAGACGAATATCAAAAATATTTTAAAGAATATTACAATAATGAAGATTTAAAATTGAAACCCAGAATGATTGCCCTTCACTATTCGAAGACAGATAACTTTACGCCCCTGTGGTGGACTTTTGTCAATGGAGGAATATATGACGGAACCCGGGGCCATCTGTCGGTACACTATGTGGTGGACAAGGACGGTTCTATTTATGAGTTGATGCCCCTGGACAGAAAAGCCCGGGGAACTTACGGTGTTAATCACGTAGCTATTTCCATAGACCTGATTGGTAAAAATGAAAAAGAAATTCTAAACAACCAGCGACAAATGGAAGTAAGTTTTGCCTTGGTCAGGTGGCTCATGCAAAAATTCAATATCCCCAAGGAAAAAGTACTTTCTCATGATGAAATTGCCCTCGGCAAGGAATTGGTGGAAGAATATACCGATTATAAGGATAAGAAATATCCGGATCGTTATCCTCCCACTTCTAAAACCCGGGGGCCAGGTAAGGCATATATGTATAAACTCAGATATTATCTGGTTGAACCACGATAAACCTTAAAAAGCAGAAGGGATATTTTTCTATTTAAAGAAAAAAAAGTTATGAACAATTACATTGATATAACTGTATCCATAACATCTAAAATGATAGTTTATGAAGGTGATCCACCTGTAACAATAACGCCTTTTAAGTCAATAAAAAAAGGAGATTCCTGCAATATAAGCGAGCTCCAGCTGAGTACTCATACCGGCACTCATATTGATACGCCCTTCCATTTTTTTCAGAACGGTAAAACCCTGGATGATGTTTCCCTGGACAGTTTAATTGGGCCGGTCAGAATTATTTCTGCCATGGGGCTTAAGGCTATTTCCCGCAAAGATATTGAAACATTTGATCTGGAAGGGTGTAAACGGGTAATATTTAAAACTGAGCATTCATTAAAATGGGCAAGGTCTTCAAAATTCAATAAGAATTATGTTTATTTAGAAATGGATGCTTGCGGTTACTTGATTCAAAAAGGGATCAAACTGGTGGGAATTGATTCCTTTTCCATTGAAAAATTTGAAAGCCCGGATTGTATGTGCCATAAAATTTTACTGGGTGGCAATGTCATTATTCTAGAATTTCTGGATTTACGAAATGTGGAACCAGGCGACTACGAATTAATTTGTCTGCCCCTGAAAATTGCCAGGGCGGATGGAGCACCGGTAAGAGCAATTTTAAAGCCTCTGAATTCATAATGAAAACTTCAAGAAAAACCATATTTTTAATTCTAATTATTTTTACAATTGTTATAATTCCGATTTCTGCATCGGAAGGTTCTTTTTCTATTGAACGGAAACAACTGGAAATTGAACAGAAAATAAAGGAAGCTTACTTTAATTATACCAGGGGAAGCCTGCTGGAAGCTGAGTTGATTTATGCAGAAATACTGAGAGATGACCCTGATAATTTCAGGGCGCTTTACAGCCTGGGAATTATTTACCAGCAACAGGGCATAAAAGATAAGGCTATAGAAAAATTTCAAAGATGTATAGAAATTAACCCCGACTTTGCCCCGAGTTATAATAATCTGGGCTGGGTTTATTTCACCCTGGGAAAATATGATAAGGCTCAAGTGTTATATATGATGGCAATTAAGAAAGATCCCGGTTACCTGCTCGCTTACAGTAACCTAGGTACCATATATATGATAAGAAACGAACTGAATATGGCGGAAAACATCTTTCGAAAAATATTGGAATTTCAGCATGACAACACAATTGCATTGAATAACCTGGGCCTGACATATCTCAGAAGAGGTGAGCTTTATCCGGCAAAGGAGATTTTTGAAACTGTCCTGAAATACGACCCATACTCTGCCGCAGCTTTCATTAACCTGAGCCAGGTTTATCAGAACCTGGGCTTGTGGGGTAAAGCCTTGCAAAGCCTGGAAAACGCCCAGGAATTTTCTCCCCGTTCTATGGCGGTAAATTTTGCATTTGGTTCTTTATACTTTGACATGGGAAACAGCCAGAAAGCCAGAGGTTATTTGAAAAAAGTTCTGAAAGCCAATCCTTATCATTATGGCGCAACCCGATTACTTGCCGATATACTTATAGAAGAAAAAGATGGAAGCGCAGCAGAAAAAAAACTGAACATTCTGGCGAGTATCGCACCAAATGATCACTGGGCTTATACAGAACTGGGAAAGTTATACCTGGCAGATAATTCATACGACAAAGCTATAGAGTATTTTAAAAAAAGCCTGGATAAAAAACCTGACCAGTATGAAACATGGAATCTGCTGGGAGTGTCATTTGAACAGGCAGGCGATAACGAACAGGCATATAACAGTTATTATCAGTCTGCTTTTTTAAAAACCGACTACGTTCCAGCTCTGCTAAATTTATCCCGGTTATTAATTTTGAGTAATAAAAATTTGGAAGCAAACAACTATGTAACCCAGGTTTTAAGTGTAGATCCAAAGAACAGCAGTGCTTTGAAGTTAAAGAAATTTTTGAAAAAAAATATTTAATTATTGGGATATTTTTGCATTGGAATTAGCTTTATTCGGAAAAAACGCTGAATTACTTTACACAAAAAATATTCTTTTAAGAAAGAGGAGTTATAACTATTTCCACGAAATAAAAAAATCCTGAAATATTTTCCTGTTTTTTTCAGAAATAAAAAGAGATAAATGAAATAATAGTTAATTGAATAAGACAGGTCAAGAAGATATAAAAGGTTTGACAAAAATGATTTTTTATCCAGGCAATCAATTATTGTAAAGTATTTTACACTATAATGATGCTGAAAGATCAGGTAGTAAATTTAGAAAATCGATGGGAGGTAATATATTCTGTGAAGAATTTACTATGGGCTAACTACGTAAAAGAAAAACGAAAAGGCAAGCACTTAACCAGAAGAAAATTGGCAGAAATGGCTAAAGTCGATCCTAGTTACCTCACCCTTATCGAAAGAGACGGCTTTGTACCCAGAAAAGATAAGGTTGTCAGGTTGGCAAGAGCATTAGAATGCGATATTGACGAATGTCTCTTGACTGCTGGTTATGCACCTCAGAAAGTACCTGTAACCGAGTTTTTGGAGAGGTTAGAGCGTTATAAGGATGACAGAGATATGGATGAGGAGTTAAAAAGAGCTATCAGGGAAATCAGAACTTTCCCTTCTGAAGAACAGAAGAAGGTGGCTCAGATGATTACTGCTTATCTGCAGGTATTACAGAAAGGTCAAGCTGAATAAGTTATTTCGAAGTAGAAATAGGGCCGTTAAGGTCCTATTTATTTTTCGGGATTATTCTCCGTGCCATTCCTCCCAGTATTGGCATTCCTGTTTCTTTTGATGGTTAATGGAATCATTGCCGGCCATCAGATAAAACTCCTTTTTTTTCCAGCCCAGTATATTGCAGCTGAAGGTAGTGAACTCGGTATCCACAATTTTATCGAACTCCCTGCCTTTTTCGACAGCTTGCAGATGTTTACAGGTGGCACAGATGCCCCTGAACGCGTTAAATTTAATTGGCATAATATCACCTTTACCGATTGACAGTTGTGAAAAAAATAACTATAATACAAAACGGGTATTAATAAAAATATTATAACCTATTTTCCAAAAAAATCAAATCATGCATATTGAAAGGAGCATAAATTGAAGGAATCAAAAAACATTGTAATGCTTGAATTATTAATCTCAAATCTCTACAAAACAATAAGAGCGGAAAGAAACGAATACTTTAAACGGCACTCTTTAACTCCCCCCCAATATGATGTGTTAAGCTGTCTTTATTCCGGGAATATGACTCTTTCGGACATTTCTGAAACTTTATTGTTAGACAGTTCCACCCTGGTAGGTGTGGTTGACAGGCTTATGGATAAAGACTGGGTTCTGAAAAAAGTCAGTCCCAAAGACAGAAGAAAAAACATACTTTCCCTTTCCGATAAAGGCAAGGAGCAGTATGAGTCAATATCTACATTTATCAGCCCTACTTTAACAAAATTATTCGAAGATATAGACGAATCAGAACAAGATTCATTCTTCAAAACCCTGGACAAAATAATTGGAAAAATGGGGCTCAGCACCAGCTATAAAGTATTAACCCGTGATAACCTTAAACCAGTAAGGGTATAAATACAAGTGGGCCATATGCAATCGATATATAGTATTCCCGAGTTGATATCTGTGGAAAAGCCCGCCCGTTACCTGGATTCGGAAGTGAACGCGGTTAAAGCCTTTAACAGAAATGATTGCTCGGTTGTATTGGCTTATCCCGATTTATATGAAATTGCACAATCCGGGCTTGGTTTAAAGATTTTATACCATATAATAAATAATACCCCGGGAGCTTCCGCCGAAAGGGTATTTGCCATTAATTCCGATATGCAGGAATTTATGAAAAAACGCCAACTGGGATTGTTTTCGCTGGAAAGTAAAACCCCAATTGTCAATTTTGATATATTGGGGTTTACCTTACAGCATACCCTTACATACACAAATATACTCAAAATGCTGGAAATGGCGGGAATCCCTCTTTTTCAAAGCCAGAGAGATGCTAAATATCCTCTGGTTATCGGAGGAGGCCCCGGTGTTTTCAACCCTGAACCTGTGGCTGATTTTTTTGATGGTTTTTTAGTCGGTGACGGCGAAGAAGCAATTGTGGAAATTATAAATATCTACAACCGCTGGAAACGGGAAGGCAATGGTAATAAAGACAATTTATTAAAAGCTCTGGCCGGAATAGATGGTTTTTATGTTCCATCTTTTTATAAGATAATTTATAAGGCTGACGGTAGGATTGAAAGCGTAAAACCGAAGGAAACCGGTGTTCCTGCAATCATAAGAAAACGAATTGTCAGAGATTTAAATAATGCTCCCTTTCCTGTAGATCCGGTGGTTCCATATATACAGACCATTCATGATCGGGTTGCGCTGGAGATTTTCCGTGGGTGCGCCCGTGGGTGCCGTTTCTGCCAGGCAGGTTTTATTTACAGGCCCATAAGGGAAAGAAATGTAGACAACCTGTTGGCGTTGGCAGAAGAGTCTTTGAAAAATACAGGTTACGATGAAGTTTCTCTTTTATCACTATCCAGCACAGATCATAGCCGAATTCAAGATCTGCTTACAGGATTCTCCTGCAAATTCAAGGGCAGGGGGGTATCTGTTTCCTTACCCTCGCTACGTATGGATAATTACTCCTTCAAGCTTATGGAAATGATACCTGGTTTAAGAAAGAGCAGCTTGACTTTTGCGCCGGAAGCTGGCACTCAGCGTTTAAGGGATGTTATAAACAAGAATATTACAGATGAAGACTTCATAAGCACTTTGAAACTGGCAAGAAGCCGGGGCTGGAAACAAATAAAACTTTATTATATGGTTGGCTTGCCAACAGAAACTATGGAAGATGTGCTGGGCATTGCAAGAATGGTTGAATGGGGAAGAAAAGAAACAAAAATGAAATTCAATGTCAGTGTTTCTCATTTTGTCCCTCAGCCTTTTACCCCGTTTCAGTGGGAAGCTATGGATTCCGCCGATGTTCTGCTGGAAAAAGTAAAAATATTGAAGAAAGAATCAAGAAACAGGAATGTTCAGTTGAATTGGCATGATCCATATACAAGTATGTTGGAATGCATTTTTTCCAGGGGAGATCGAAGGCTGTCATCAGTAATTTATGAGGCATATAAAAATGGCGCCCAGTTTGACAGTTGGAGTGATCATTTTAACTTTTCCATATGGGAAAAGGCTTTTGAGGCGTGTAGCATAAACCCGTTAAATTACACCGGTTCTTTTGAAACCAACCAGATATTGCCCTGGCAACATATCGATCCGGGTATTTCCCATTATTTTCTGTTAAAGGAACGAACGAGGGCATACAAAGAAGATACAATTTCCCAGTGCCGGGATGAATGTCATCATTGTGGGCTCTGCAGTACCATGGGGGTTTTACATGTTTATTCCAGAAAAGGGACGGAAATAGTAACCAGGACAGAAGCCTCCCCGGACATTTATAACCGCGGCCAGAAAGTTCTTTTGAAATTGAAAAAGGATGGGCCCCTGGCATGGATATCACATCTTGATTGCAAAAGAACTCTGGAAAGAGCCCTGAAGAGAGCTGATGTTCCGGTTGCGTATTCTCAGGGGTTTCATAAACGGCCTCGTTTTTCTTATCTTATGCCCTTGCCTTTGGGTTACACCAGTGAAGCTGAGATTGTAGAGTTGATTTTATATAAAAAGTCAGACATTTCAGAACTCAGGCACAGATTAAACCGGGAATTACCAGATAATTACCAGGTGATTTGTATCAGTGAATTGAAGCTTGAAGAGAAAATAACCCTTCAGAAAGGGTTGAAGGCAAATTACAGGGCTTATCTTCCTTTGAACCTTAACAAAAGCCTCCTGGAAATTGAGCAATTAATAAAGGATTTTTTAAAAAAAGACAAAATTACCTATATAAAGAAGCAGAAAGAAAAAAACATACGTAGCTTGATTGTTGATATTACACCAATACGTAAAAATGAAAGAACATCATTATTAATTGAGTTATCAGTTCAACCATCTGGCAGCGTCAAGCCCAGCGAAGTGGTGGAACTCATGTTTGGTGAAGATGTCGGAAAAGCTACTAATTACAGCCGAGAAACTTTATTCTATAGAAAAGACAGAGAATGGATAGAGTTATAACGAAAAGGTAATTTTATAATGAAAGATTTCGAGACTTTAAAAAGTCGAATTTCTCTGATAACCTGGATATTTTTTATTCTATCCATTATTGCATTTATAATTATTCCCACACCGGTAAAGTCTAAAATTTTCATTTATGTTACCTTGAGTCTTTTGCTTATAATTAATATTACTTTTTCTATCCCCAGGATAAGAACTAAACTGAATTCTCAGGTTTTTTTCGGCATGATTGCCATTTTTGCCTCGCTGGTTGCTGCATTACTGGTCTATTCAGGGCAGGTCAGGCAGATGGCAGAATCAGTCCAGAACCCTTTTTTCCCCATTTTATTATTACCTGTAATTATCGTCAGCTTCTATTTCAACTCGAAAGAAACTTACGGAATGGTAACAATTATTATCATGATCGATCTTCTTGTTTCCATGTTTCAAATGAAGCATATTAACCGCACTCCTTCCGATGCCCTCAATTATTCCATGTTTGTCCGGATTGCCATGTATAACATTGTAGCTTACTTCATCCGTTCCACCGTGGAAGACAGAGAAGGCTCCTTCAAGCAACGCAGGGAAGAACTGGAAAACATGGTCAAAATGTTGGAAGCCAGAAATAAGGAGGTTAATGAAGAACTCAACAAGTTTAAAGATTCCAGTGGAGAGGAATCACCTACCTACAAGCAATACAGAAAAAAATCTCTATTATTAAATTTTTATAAAACTTTAAGCAAAGAAATTGATCTTACCACTATACTTTCCACAACTATCGAAAAGCTCAGAGAAATTACATACCTTAAGGCGATAAGTGTTTTTCTTTATAATTCAGAGAGATCGCAACTTTATCTTGCTGCCAGTGACGGTAACTATACCGAAGAAATGAAAATCAGTTTAAGGGCGGATATCAACATTCCCGGCATAGTAGCTCAGACCGGTAAAACCTTGCATATTCAGGATATTGATACCGACCCTAGATTTGACCGGATAAAACATTCTGCAAAGTTTAAAACAGCTCTTTATATTCCCATATATATAAAAAATGAAGTATATGGCGTCCTGGCTATTTGGAATGACAATAAGGTTGAACTAAAAGAACAGGAAATAATGCTTATTGAAGCTATCTGCCGGGCTTCCGCCCGTTCAATAAAAAACGCCGAGCTTTACAAGCAACTGGATACCCGGTTAAATTTCATAGTAACATTATGGGAAACTTCAAAAAACCTGACTTCTTCCCTGGATTTATCTTCCTCTTGGGAAAAAGTACTTCAGGAGGTATTAAAAACAACAAGTTATGTATTTCAGGCTGAGAAGGGAATATATTTTCAATACAAACCCTTGGAAAAAACCCTGACCCCATACATTCTGCATAATTTAAAGCAAAATGTAAGAGATGATTTCAATATTCAAATAAAAAAAGGCGAAGTTATTTTGTCGGATTTCCTAAGATCTGATTTTCAAATTCGAAATATGGATAAGGATCTCCGGTTCACCAATTATAGCAAGGTTATAAAGGAAGAAAACCTTCAGTCGGTTTTATGGACCCCCCTTATGGGAAGAAATCGGATTGTAGGAGCTCTGGCGCTATTCACCACCCATCCCCGCACGTGGACTCATGAACAATTACAATGGCTGGATATTTTTGCCAATATGCTGAGCATAACCCTTGAAAACGTTTCCCTGCTTCATGATTTATATTCAGAAAAGAATCAGTTGCAAACGCTTATTGATACAGTCCCCGAAGGGGTATTAACTACGGATTGCGAGGGTAAGATTCTGACATGGAACAGATCGGCAGAACAGATTACACGGTATAAACCGGTAGAAGTGTTGGGTTCTCATTGCAGAACTCTATTGAAGTGCCAGAATATTGATAATAAACTTTGCGGAGATACCTGCCTTATAAATAACGCCGTAAAATCAGGAATTGCCGGAGATTCAGGCATGGAAGAAGTCTTTATAATAGATAAGGAAGGAAAAAAAGTGCCTGTTTTTCTTACCGCAGCGCCCATTTATGGTGACGAGGAAGTTATCTGTGGAGCTATAATGGTATTCAGGGATATAACCCAGGAAAAGGAAATTGAAAATATGAAGGAAGAATTCCTTGCCACCATTACCCACGACTTGAAAAGCCCACTGGCATCAATAATGAGTTATACCGAATTATTGAAACATCCCAAATTGGAAGCTACAGATACTCAGAAGAATTTTCTGGATTCAATTCTGCGTTCTTCAAAAACCCTGCAGATATTAATTAACAACATACTTGAAAGTACCAGGATGGAATCCGGGGAATTAAAGATTAACCGGAACGATTTTATCCTGAAACAACTTCTGGAAGATATAAGGAATATGTTTAACCCCATGTTAAATTCCAAATCTCTGGAGTTGGAAATTAATTGTCGTGATGATATTGTAGTCAACGGCGATTATGAAAAACTAAGCGAAGTCTTTATAAACCTTCTAAGTAATGCCATTAAATTTACCCCTGGCAACGGTAATATTACCATTGAAGTAACAGGAAAAAATGAAGATGATGTTGTTATAAAAGTTATTGACACAGGAAAGGGAATACCCGAAGAGGAAATTGAAAATATCTTCAGCAAGTTTTCTCAGGTTAAAGGTGAGAAAAAAGGAACCGGCCTGGGGTTATATATATGCAAGAAAATTCTTGAAAAACATGACAGAGCCATAAAAGTTAAAAGCACGGTAGGGAAGGGGTCAGAGTTTAAATTTACGCTTCCAGCGGGAACCACCCCGCCACGGAAATTAATAAAAGAAAATGAATAATACAGAGGTTGATATATGTTTAAAGAAATTCTAATAAGTATTGATGAAATGGAAAAAAGAATTGCCATAATGGAAGACGGCAAGTTAATGGAAATATTCATAGGCCGGGAGGAACATGCCATAGGCTCAATTTACAAGGGCAAAGTTGCCAATGTACTTCCCGGCATGCAGGCTGCTTTTGTTGATATAGGCATGGAAAAAAACGCTTTTTTATGCGTGGATGACATAATCAGTAAACTGCCGGAAGAACCGGAAAGAAGCCATCGCAAACGGGTATCTATTAAGGATATTCTTAAAGTGGGACAAGAAACCCTGATTCAGGTAGTAAAAGCATCCATAGGCACCAAGGGCGCGAGGGTGACTACCCAGGTAACTTTACCCGGACGTTTTCTGGTTCTGGTACCCACAGCTGATTATGTGGGAGTCTCCCACCGTATAGAATCCGAAGAGGAACGCAACCGTTTAAAAAACCTGCTGGAATCTGTGAAACCGGAAAAATACGGCATAATTGTAAGAACCGCAGCGGAAGGTAAGGATGAAGAAGACCTGAAGCGGGATATGAATTTTCTGGTGAAATTATGGAGGAAAATTCAAGAAACAGCTGGCAAAAAAAATGCGCCGGCATTGGTTCATTCTGAACTCTCCCTGGTTTATAAAATTGTAAGGGATGTTTTTACTCAAAATGTAGATCGGCTTCTTATCGATTCTGCTGTTGAACAGGAAAAAATTATTGAATTGGTGGACATGATTGCCCCTCACCTTAAAGATAGGATACATTTGTATTCTGAGCAAACACCCTTATTCCAGGCTTATGGTGTTGAATCGGAGATTGACAAATGCCTGCGCCGTAAAGTCTGGCTTGAATCCGGCGGTTACCTTATAATTGACAAATCGGAAGCCCTCACTACCATAGATGTTAACACTGGTAAATATATTGGAAGAAATTCTTTAGCTGATACTATTTTAAGAACAAATTTGGAAGCTGTGAGTGAGATATCCCGCCAGATTAGATTAAGGGATCTGGGAGGAATATTGATACTTGATTTTATTGATATGGAACGCTATGACGACAGAAACAAGGTTATGAATGCCCTTCAGGAGGCATTGAAAAGAGATAGGACAAAAACTCACATTGTAGGAATGACCGAGTTGGGTTTGATTCAGCTTACACGAAAACGAATAGGTAAAGATCTTGACGAGTTACTGAGAGTACAGTGCCCTTATTGTGGAGGTAAAGGCCGGGTATTATCTGAGGAAACTATTTGTATCCGTGCGCGCCGTGAAATTAGAAATGTGGGCCAGGATACCAAGGTGGAAGCTCTTCTTGTAACAGTTCATCCTCGAATAGGCATGGATTTACTGGGCTGGGAAGGCGAAGATCTTGAACATCTTGAAGAGCTCTTTGGCAAGCCAATTTATCTTAGGGTTGATCCGGTAATACACGTTGAACGCATTGATATTGAGAGCGTAACTAACAAAAAGGTGATTGAAGAAAAAATTGTCCAGCTGGCCCCCGGCCAGGAACTTGAATTAAAGGTTGACGAGGTTTTCGGGTTAAACCTGCAAAATGGCATGTGTATTTACAAGGGAAACCTTATCGAAGTAATCCAGGCTGGAAATCGTATAGGCCAGAAAGTAAAAATGATAATCACTCTGGTTGCCAAGTCTTATGCCCAGGCCCATATAAAAGAATAGAATTAAGTTACCGCGGGTATATTACCCTTAAAACCAAAAAAAAACAGCTTAGAATGTCTCTGAGAGGGCTGGTTTTTTAACCCAGGTTGTTCAAAGTAATAAAACCTGGGTATGATGAGATAAACTGTTATACTAAGATTAACGATATCACGAGCATCCGTATGCTTGCGTGGTGATCTCTGTGCCATCCAGGTAAGTGGGTATGGGAACCAACCCGATCTAATGGGAAACAGTGTAAATAATTCCTGGCTTAGAATTCCTTTTTTTCAGTTTGTGGCTTGCCTGCCTTTTGGATCGCCAAACATATATTTGACGATCCAAATTTATGTGTATTTACAAGTGGCAGCACGCTTTCTCCGGCAACCCTTACATCTTCCCAGCAAGTATTCTTGCTCTTTATACTGCAATCTTGTGTTCATCGTTGCTTCTCAATATTATTAATCCTGAAAAATGCAGGTTTTGAGCTTTCAGGTATTTTAACTGATTCAATAATTAGTTAACAACAATTTTTTTATTTTTAATTTCCCTCCTGAAACACCACAGTTTAAAAATAAACGTTCTCAGCCTTTGCTATTATCCCTTCAAAAAAGGATTTGATGAATATACATAGAAAATTTTCGTGAAACATTTCTTGGAGTGATTATTATCGATAAAGATATGGAAAACTTGGACAGGCTGGCAAAAACCCGTAACTATTATGTCGATGAGTTTATTAATTATCTGGCAATTGAAAGAAACCTGTCAAAACGCACTATTAAAGAGTATTCTCACGATTTAAAGATATTTTTCAATTTCTTCAAGCCTTTTCTTGAAGCTGAGTTAACTATTAACAACATTGACGAGAGAACAATCCGCGAATTTCTTACCTTTCTGAAAATTGAGAAGAATTATTCCTCAAGAGCAATGAATAGAAAAATTTCCACTCTCAAAGCCTATTTCCGTTTTCTTGAACAGGAAGAATACATTAAGAAATCTCCCATGCATAGAATAAAAACTGTTAAAATGGGCAAACACATACCAAGAGTCTTTTCAAGGGAAGCTGTGGAAAAAATTATAGACACGTCAGTTACCGGCGAAGAACCTGACAAATCTAATACTTCATACAGAATGCCCTTTAAAACAGAGCAAAGAGACCTTGCTATTTTAGAACTGTTTTATGCCACGGGCATGAGAATTGCCGAGTTATCAGGCCTTAATATTGAAGATATCGATTTTGACAACAATATGATAAAAGTTACCGGTAAAGGAAACAAACAAAGAATGGTTCTGATGAACACATCAGCTGCCAACGCCCTTAGAGATTGGCTTGCGCAACGCCCTGCCCGCTCCGGCAAACCTGTCTTTGTCAACAGAAATTTAAACCGCCTCTCAATTCGCGGCATACAGATTATGTTCAAAAAAAGGCTTCAACAATCAGGAATTCCCCAGGAAGGCTCACCCCATACCATGCGTCATTCCTTTGCAACCCATCTTCTGGAAGGCGGAGCAGACCTGGTCTCCATAAAAGAGCTTCTCGGCCATGAAAACCTTTCCACCACCCAGATTTATACCAACATAGCCATGGAAAGAATCAAGAAAGTATATAAAGAAAGCCACCCCCGTGAATAAACATCTTTTCATTTGTGTTATAACTACCCTGTTTTTTTTAACCAGGCTTAATTTATATTCCCCTACTCTATTGTTGGCTTATTTTATGAATCATCAAATAAAAAATAATTCTGTTCCATAGCCAGTTATGTCTTCATTGCAGGCCTCGAATAGATGTGGCAATCTTAATTTAGATCAGGTTTATTTTTTTCCTCTTCTTATAAACCCATTTCTTTTCTACCTGGGATTTTGCACAATTTAAATTAAAAAACCCGCTTCCTTCAAACTGCGGACCTCGGCCTGCGGCGTCCTGTCGAAAATTTCCGCTGGTTTTTGTTCACTGCCTGCGTTTTCTTTTCGGTTTTTTGTGGATATAGCTGGGCTCACAGGATTTGTTTTACTATATAGCAATATTGTATTCTTCTATTCTGGCAGGTTGAAATGTGAGCCAGTAAAGGGTTGAAATTCCATTTTTTTAATCTTCTCAAATCGAATTTATATCATGCTGGCTTTAATGTAAATTCCAATAAGTGAAAACACTGTTAATTACTTCAATAATTTAATTTTTTAGAACCTCTTTAAACTACTATTACATAAGGAATACGGAAACAACTTGAAACAAATTAATATACACGTTAAGTTATCCACATATCCACAACCCTGGTTATCCACACCCCCCGTATTTTTTCATATACACCCAGGGGGTATATTTTGTTTCGTGAAACATAAATTAGCAATAAAATATTAAGGTAAGAGAAGATTGGTATTATAAATAGCAGGGTGTTTTCTGAAGAAGGTTATAATTTAGAATACAAGGTTGGTTTGTTTGTTGGTTAGAAAAATAATGATGGAAAAAACGCACATTAACAAATGGTATCTTGCGGAATCATAAAAACCACCCCAAAAATGGAATGGTTTTTATGCAAAATATTAAATAAGTAGTTGCTTTGAATATATCTAAAATTAACGCAGGCATCTTTTGTGAAGCTTCTTTACGTCTTCCTTCATTTTCTTCAGGGAAGGCAAATGGTAATACATCATATGGCCTGCAGGGAAATATTCTATTTGGACATTCTTTTCCAGTGAAGGATCAAGGCCAAGATGATTGATTGTATAGTCGGTGGCAAAATAAGGCGTGGCAAGGTCATAATATCCGCTTGCCACCAAAACTTGCAAATAGGGGTTCATTGATATTGACTGCCTCAAATTTTCTGCTACATTTACAGTGGTATCATTTTCCAGGGAATCCCATTTCCAGCTTTTGTTTGCCTCGTTAGACAGAAAAACAAAACCCATGTCATTTTCATATTCGAGATCTTGACGAACATACTGGTTAATGGCAGCCACAAAAGGCCCCCAGGAGAAACTGGGGTCATATTCGGCGCTTTCTCCCGCAGCGTCAGAGTCGATACCCTTAAACCGGCTGTCAAGCCTTCCCACAGTGCGTTTCTCTTCCCTTAATAATTCTTTTACAAAACGGGAGTCCTTTATTCTGAGATTGGAATTCAATATATATTGTTTGGAAAGCCCTGTATAATCTGATAATTTCTGAGCTACACTCTGGGTTTCCTCTTCAGATAATGTGGAACCTTTTGCCAGCGCAACGATATATTCATTAATAACCCAATCTTCCACTTCTTTAAGGGTCTTTTCAAGGTTCTTCTGATATTCGGATGAAAGTTTTTTATGATACCAGGCCGTAGCTGTATAAGTTGGAAGAAACAGGGCATAAGGCAGGTCATTTCCGTTTTTAAAACGATGTGTAAGGAAATTGAGAACACTGGAGATGAGAATTATTCCGTTCAGGTCAATTCCGTGTTGAAAATGCAAGACATCGGAAAGCCCGGCAGCCCTGGTGGTTCCGTAACTCTCCCCTGCTACGAATTTGGGTGAAGACCAGCGTTTGTATTTGCTCAGATACAGCCTTATAAATTCTGCCACAGTTTCCAGGTCTTCTTTTACTCCCCAGTGTTTTTTCAAGTCCTTTTCCTTTTCTGTTTTACTGAATCCGGTTCCTATTGGGTCAATGAAAACCAGGTCGGTGAAATCCAGCCAGGTATGCTGGTTGTCTTCCATTTTATATGGTGGGTGAAGAACCTGGTCCACATCGGTCATAACCACCCTTCTGGGCCCCATTACGCCCAGGTTGACCCAGATAGACGCACACCCGGGGCCGCCATTAAAGGCAAAGGTGACAGGCCTTTTACTGGTATCCTTTATGCCATCCAAAGTATAACTGATGAAAAACACTTTTGCTTTATGAGTTTCGTCTTTTTCTTTGTCTTTTTCCCTGATGTCAAGGTTAAGGTAGCCTGCGGTGGCAGTATATCGGAAGGTTTTTCCATTCACAGTCATTTTGTGGTGGGTGACAGCCAGCCTGTCCCCGGAAAGTTCATCCCGATTCTTTATTTCTTCTGTTTTGCTGTTGTTTTCTGAATTTTTAATTTCTTTATCCATTATTACATCTCCCGCAATATTTTATTATTCTGGTAAACCATTGAAATTATTCGTTGCGGTGTTCAGCAAAACCTGTCAGAACTTATCATTTACCTTGTTCTTCTGTAATTTTTGCATCTTTCCGATAAAAAATAGTAATATTACAATAAATAATATCAACTAATTAACACAAAAAATTATTTTGTTAAAATGTTTTAATATTTTTCTGAAGTGATTAATTGTTTTTCAGGTATTATTATTTAATATAAGAAGAAAATTCCCTGAATTTGATTGATATATTCTAATTGAATATGTTAATATAGTATGAAATAATTTTTATGGCAACATTAAAACTAATTATTGGAGGGATATAAATGGCGAAGAAGAACGGGGCAGGTTTGTTAGGTTTATTTTCCAGTAATGTTGGAGAAGAAGCTTCAAGCCAGCTGGACGAAGTACTGAAATCATTGGAAAGGGGTGAATTCACAAAGGCTAAGCTTACCGGAGTAGAAGGGGTTGACAGGGAGATACTTGAGAAGCTGAACAGGATATTGGATCTGTTTTATTCTCCCCTGGAAGAACTGAACGAGGGAAGCGGAAAACTGGCAGGGGGGCAACTGCAGGATTTCAGCAGGGACAAGGGGCCACTTCAAAACGTTTTTACTAATTTAAACAAGTTTCAGGCTGAACTTGAGAACTTCAAACAACAGGTTGATACTATGAAAAACCAATACGAGATGGGAAAAACATCCTGGAATATTGAAAATTCCAAGATGAACGATTATTTTAAAGAGCTCTCCGACAGAATTAACAATTCTATAGGTATGGTTACCTTTCCAGTCAATGAAGCAGTAAAAATTCTAAAATGTTATTCTCAGGGTGATTTTTCTGAATCGATTGACGACCTGCCGGGAGAAATGCAGGCAATTCCTGACTGTGTCAACAACCTGAAAGCTAACTTGGTGAACCTCACAGCTTCTTCTGAAAAAATATTAACAGAAATTGAAAAAGGCAACCTCAAACATCGAGGAGACAACTCCGGCTTCAGCGGCGCTTACTCTTCAATAATTGAAAATATTAACAGGGTGCTTGATGTAATTGAAAAACATCTCAACACCATTCCAACTCCGTTCATGATCATCGACAAGGATTATAATGTAAACTTCCTTAACAGGACCGGTGCAGATGTAGTGGGCATGACCACAGAAACTGTCCTGGGCAAGAAGTGCTATAACCTTTTCAAGACTCACGATTGCAATACCTCAAATTGCGCTCTTTCCAGGGCGATGATATCGGGAAGAACTGAAACCAGGGAAACAACAGCCAGGCCCGGTAATGAAGAAATGCGGATATCTTATGTGGGTGCCCCGGTAAAAAACAGAGAGGACAAGATTATTGGCGCCCTGGAAATTGTTGTTGACAAAACCCAGGAATATGAAGCAATGCTGGATGCCAACAGAAAGGTTGATTATCTTCATAAAATCCCTACCCCATTAATGGTAATAGACAAGGAATACAATATTCAATTCTTAAATAAAGCAGGCGCAGATGCCGTCAATAAAAAGCCAGAAGAATGTGTCGGCTTGAAATGTTATAGCTTGATGAATACACCCCATTGTAACACTGAAGAATGCAGATGCAAGCAGGCGATGTTGAGAGATCAGGTTTTGACCGGCGATACTGTGGCCCGTTTACCAGGTGGAGATCTTCCGATACGTTATACCGGAACAAGCCTGAAGGATTCCAGGGGGAATACTCTTGGAGCCCTGGAGTATGTTCTGGACATAAGCAGGGAGATGGAAATCACCGATGGATTGCTTGGCCTTGCAAAATCCGCTTCCAATGGTGAATTAGACAAACGCGGTGAAGCTGCCAGGTTTGAAGGCAACTATCAGAGAATTGTCGAGGGTGTAAATGAAATACTGGACAACCTTATAAAACCCCTGAAGGTTGCCGCTGGTTATGTCGCAGCTATCAGCAAGGGAGAAACCCCTGAAATAATAACCGATGAATACCGGGGAGATTTCAACGAACTGAAAAACAATATCAATGAACTGGTTGACTCCATGAATAAGATAACCGATGTAGCGGAGGAGATTGCCCAAGGTAACCTTTCGGTGGAAGTGGAGAAACGCTCTGAAGCTGACCGTTTAATGGGGGCAATAGCAATGATGGTTTCCAATTTACAGGAGGTTGTTTCCGGAGTAAGAGAAGCCAGCGGCCAGGTTGCCATGGGCGCTCAGGAGATGAGCACATCTTCCCAGCAAATGTCCCAGGGAGCCACCGAGCAGGCGGCGTCAGCCGAGGAAGCTTCTTCTTCCATGGAGCAGATGGTGGCAAATATCCGCCAGAACACCGAGAACGCCCAGCAGACTGAAAAGATAGCCATGAAGGCTGCCGATGATGCAGAAAAGGGCGGAAAATCTGTAGAAGAAACTGTTGGGGCAATGAAAGAAATTGCTGGTAAAATTTCTGTAATTGAGGAGATAGCCCGCCAGACCAACCTTCTGGCATTGAATGCCGCAATAGAAGCTGCCCGCGCCGGCGAGCATGGCAAGGGTTTTGCAGTGGTTGCCGCCGAGGTGAGGAAGCTGGCTGAGCGTAGCCAGGGGGCTGCTGCCGAGATTAACAAGCTGTCGGTTTCCAGTGTTCAGGTTGCGGAGCAGGCAGGCGATTTATTAAAGAAGATTGTGCCCGATATAAAAAGGACAGCTGAGCTTGTTCAGGAGATAACCGCCGCCAGCCAGGAGCAGAATTCCGGCGCAGAGCAGATCAACCGGGCTATTCAGCAGTTGGATCAGGTTATTCAGCAGAATGCGGGGGCTGCTGAGGAGATGTCTTCCACCTCGGAAGAGCTTTCCGCCCAGGCGGATCAATTGAAAGAAACCATATCTTTCTTTAAGATGCTTCAGGATCAGATTGACACCATGAAAACCATGGAGTTCAAGAAACCTGCCCGGTTAATGCAGAAAAAAAGGGCTGTAAAGCAGAAAGTTGGTGTAAAGCCTGGTAAGGAAAACCGGAATGGTTATAAGTATAACCTTGAGGTTGAAGAACTTGATGACTCCGACTTCATAAAATTCTAACATTACCAGTTATAGGTTATTGATAGATAAAAAGGGCTGTCCCAAAAGGGCAGCCCTCTTTAACATTTTTGTTTTATTTTTTTACCGGCAGGTAGATATCTACCTCGGATTTGTCAGGTTCCCGCATATTAAACCGCTGGTCATAAAGCTCAAAATCGTATATGCCGGCTCTCTGGTAACCAGACTGGGGCAGCCAGGTATGATAAATATAGTTATACGTCTTGTGTAAACCTTCCAGGCTTCCCCTGTGGGTAAACCTGGCGTAGGTATTAGCGGGAATTACCTTGGTAACCATGCCTTCAGGTATCTGGTCAAAACTGCTGACTTCCAGGCAGGCAATTTCAGTGAATTCGGTATCGTCGGTAGTTTTTTCAATATCCACATCGCTGTCGGCCTCGCAGACACCGTAGGCAACCCCGGGGTTTACCACATTCTGAATTTCTGCCATTCTGGGGAAGAACTGCCCCCATAATTGGGCAATGGTGTTGTTGTTCATGGTGAATTTTGTTTTCATACCCACCACTTTAAAAGCGTCCTTTTTTACAATTTCCGGTTTCATTTTTGTACCTCCAAATTAATTTGAAGCTGGGAATTTTATGGTTTATTTGTGTTCATATTAAATTAAGAAATAATCAGGGAAATTCCTTCAGGAAAACAAAAAAGCCTGCAAAATTTAAATTTGCAGGCTTTAAAAGTGCCGGAGGTCGGAGTCGAACCGACACGTCCCGTGAAGGACCCGGGATTTTAAGTCCCGTGCGTCTACCAATTCCGCCACTCCGGCAGGCAAAAAATATTCTACAACAAACCGGAGAATTTGTAAATAGTTTTTCTAAAAAAAATGCATTTATTTTGCAATTTCAATATCCTTTATTGTCTGTAGATAAAGAAAAAGATTTCCGATAATTAAAATGGCGGTTACAGCCAGGGAAGCAAAGAAACCGATTTTTATCCCCAGGACTAAAACCAGGTACACAATGAAGGGCAGAATTGCATGATATAAGGTTTCCTTATTAAACATGGGAATTTTATATTTAAGGTAATTAGCAATAAATATAATTCTGAGAAAGACAAATGCAATTAACGAAGCAATGCATACTCCAATTTCCTGGTAGCGTGGTATAAGTATAAAACTTGCAACTATATTAACAATGTTGGTAAAAATGCTCACTTTAAGGTTAATATCCTGGCGTTTCATTGCCAGAAAAAGATGGCTGAACGGAGGCGCATAAAGGAAAAAATAAGCGATTGCCAGAAAAGACAAAACCGGCCATGCGCCGGAGATCTCCGTACTGTTTCGATAAACCAGCTCCATAATATCTTTGCTGAAATAATAAATAAAAAATAACAGGGGCAGAATTACTATAAGAATGGAATTGTTTGCCACTGTTACGCTTTTTTTCATCTCTTCCATTCCCTGCACATATTTTTTTGAGACATAGGGATAAAATACCGTTACTACAATACCCAGGCCAAATTGCCCAAGAATGATAACCCCGAATGCTCCCTGAAAAATGCCTACTTTTGATTCAGGGGCGTAATAAGAAAGAATAATTGTCCCGATTTGCATATATAATAATTCCATTGCCATCCACAAGGCAAAAGGATATGTTTCCCTTAATATGTTTTTTGCAAACATCAAATTCAGGTTCTTTTTTAACCCAGGAAAACCGAAGTTCTTGATATAAAAATACAAAGCTACCAGGGCATATAAAACCCGGCTTAAAATGAAGGCAAAACAAATTAAATAAAGATTGGCATTAATATGAACAAGATAAATAATGGATACGAACATGAGAATGTCAGGAACAATTGCGCTGTAAAACTCGTATTCGAACTTCATAACTCCGCGAAAAAAAGAAGAGATAAGCTGAGCTACACTGCCCACAATGTTGTAAAGTAGAAACAGGTTCACAATAATTATTGTCTGGTATGAGTATTTAAGAATTTTTACAAGAACACCGGAAACAGCGAAAGTGGAGAACGAGAAAACAAACATGAGAAAAATAATATTGACCAGGTATTTATGGGCATCTTCCTGTCTTTCGGCAATTTGCCTTATAACAAATTGAAAGAAACCAAAAGATACAAAAATAACCATAAGTTTTCCGTAAGCATTACCCAGAGTCATTTTACCAAAATCATCAACAGGCAATACGTTTGCCATATATAAAAAAATAAGGGCTGTAAATAAAACTCTTAAACCCAGCGACATTGTATAGAATAATGAGTTTTTCGCAAGAAGTCTTCCTGTATCTGTAATTTTCATTGCATAAGCTTTCTCACATTAAATCAGGTTTCCTTTACTATATTTGCAAAAATTAATAAAGGGTAACAGATTTTTTGCAGGAGATTCATCTATAAATTTATAAAATTAATAATAAAGAAGATATTTGAAATATCTGTTGGAGACGACATAATGAGCGAATATAAAATAATTGCGCCGGTAAATAAACCTTCTGCAGCCAAAGTTTTAATGGAGGTTGGCGCCGATATACTTTACGCCGGTTTGAAAGGATGGTCGCTGAGCCCCGATAATTTTGAAATTGGAGAGCGGGATCTGATTAACATTATCAAATGGGCAAAAGAGAAGAACAAGGAAGTTTACCTTACTTTTAACTGCCTTTATCGATCATCGGAATTAAGGGAAGTTATTAAACTTATTGAAACTTTTCACCGAAGAGGCGCAGCTGGCATGATATTAAGCGACCCCGGCCTTATTCAAACCATCCGTCGGCAGAATCCCAACCTGCAGATTATCGCCAGTGTTCAACATTCAGCTTCAAGCTCGGTAGATGCCGAATTTCTCACCGATCTTGGCGTTAACGCGGTTATTCTGCCCAGAAACAAAATTGATTTAAGTCCGAAAAGCGTAAAGGCGATGAAAGATAAGGGAATTGAACTTATCGTTTTTGCAGTTGCCGATGACTCCACAAATTATGACGGCAGATGCAACCTGAGCGCATTTTTATATCAACAGGTAGAAAATGACCCCTTTGGCAGAGAAAAATTATACAGGGGAAACATTAACAGAAGCGGTTACTGTCACCATCCCTGTATGAGAGTTTGTTCCGTGGGCGATAAGTCGGACCGTTTTCTAAAACGAGGCGACCTGGGCGTCCACCGGCTGGTTCCTCAGCTTACAAAAATGGGCATAGACAAATTTATAATTCAGGGAAGAGAGTTACCTCCCCGTCTTATAGCCAATACAATTTATGCATTCCGCAATTTGCTTGATAACCTGGACGACCAGGAAAAATTCGAGAAAAACTGTGAAGTGATGGATGATCTGATTGAACTCAAACAGGTTATTTCCATGGGACATCTTACCTTGATAGAGAAGAGCAAATCGGGTTTCTGGCAATTTGTCAAAAACAATTTTGAAAAACCACTGGATGAAAGAACTACCGATTTATGGTTCATGAGTGAAGGGTTCAAAAATTGGATTAAAAAAGTTAGAGAAGTTTAAAGAGGTTTTTTAATGAGTGAGAGTAACGTAACAGAAAAATTTTACATAGCTGTGTCGATTTCCAGTTTCGAAATGCTGAAGCATCTGAATTTTGATCTCTTCGATTTTATAATTACCGGCGATCCTTTCTGCCGGTCATTGAGAGATAATCCCACCAGAGATATGGAAACCCTGGACAGGGCTATCAGATACCTGGAAAAAAACAGGGGAAAAGTTGCCTTTTCATTGCCAGTAGCTCCCATTGAAAGTGAAATTCCTTACATAGATAATGTTCTGGCTAAACTCGAAAAGAAATTTAAATGGATTGAAGTCCACAGCCCTGCTATGGCAATGATGATTAAAAATAAAAAACCTAACTTCAGATGTCTTTTCAGCAGCATGGCTAATGTTTACTCCAATCTTACCGCCAACCTCATGAAATCTTATGACTGCGCCGGCGGAGTGCTGCCTTACGAAATGGAGCTGGAAGAAATTGATATGATAAAAAACAGTATCAATATGCCGATTTTTCTTACAGTTTTCGGACAGGTTCCCATTTCTTTCAGCCAATACTGTATGTATTATCCCCAGAAATATAAATACCCCTTCATTTGCCAGCAGGATTGCGAGGAAGGCACGGTAATTGATTACGGCGAAGGCTTGAAAATATTACATAAGGGAAGGGTAATCTATTCCCTGCAATCAATCAACATGTTCGAGCATCTGGAAGACTTGGTAAAACGTGGCTTCCGGCATTTCAGAATTGAAGGAAACATAATGACCGCCGATGTTCTGAACCAGGTTGCCGAGTTGCTTCATAACCGGCTGAAAGCAATAGCTTCCGGCAAGCGGTTACAGGATATTAACAAGGTTTTATTGGACCTCTCCCCTACCGGTTTCTGCAATGGCTTTTATTTTGGAAAACGAGGAATAGATTACGTCAACTCTGCCATGCAGGTTGTAGATAATTTTGCCGGGCTGACTCCCGGCCAGGCCAAAACAGTGTCTGGAGGAAAGAAAATTACAGGTTTATCCGGTGTCAAGGATCAGAAATAACTCTGGTTCAAATATCATTTTGATTTTTGGCGACTCTAACAGTGCCAATTTTTTTTATGGAATAGAATATGTTTACTGATTTAAAAGGAAAAACAAAAAAAGAACTGGAAAAATTTGCCGTTTCCATCGGAGAATCCCCATTTAGAGGACGCCAGCTTTTCAAATGGATTTACAGCAAAAGAGAAAATGGCTTTGAAAAGATGACCGATATCGGTAAAAAATTAACAGCCAAATTAAAGGAAGTTGCTTATGTTTCCTGCCTGAAAACTATAGAACGAAAAAAATCAGAAACCGGTGATACAGAAAAGTTCTTATTTGAACTGGAAGATGGTAACCGCATTGAAGCTGTGCTGATGAGATACCCGGAGCAGAAGCAGGGACGAGCCACAGTATGCATATCAAGCCAGGTGGGTTGCGCCCAGGGTTGTAGTTTTTGCGCCTCGGGCAAATTGGGTTTTATTAGAAATTTAACTACCGCGGAAATTATCGACCAGGTTATACAGATTCAGAATGAAGCAGATAGAACCAGTGAACGGGTTCATAATGTGGTAATTATGGGAATTGGTGAACCCCTGGTAAATTACGATAATGTTCTGAAAGCCATTAATTTGATAAACGATTGTGACGGTATTTGCATAAGTATGCGTAAAATTGCTGTTTCCACAGTGGGAATACCACCCCTGATAAAAAAACTTGCTGATGAAAATCTGCCTATACGGTTTGCCATATCTTTACATGCCCCCGATAACGAAACCAGAAGCAGAATTATGCCCATAAACAGAAAGTATTCTATCGAAGAGCTTATGGATTCATTGAAGTATTACCAGAAAATAACAGGAAAACGAATTACCATAGAATACACTTTGATTGAGGGAATAAATGACTCGGTGGAACAGGCGAGAAAGCTGGGAGAATTGATAAGGAATCTGCATGTAATGGTTAATTTGATTCCCCTGAACCCGGTGAAAGGTTTTCCATATAAACGGCCTTCCAATAAGAAATGTGAAATATTCTCTAACGAATTACAGAGATATAAATTTCATGCGCCTTTGAGGGTAGAAAGAGGAGTTAATATCAGCGCAGCCTGTGGCCAGCTGAGGCTGCAAAATCTGCAGTGCTTTAACGAATAGTAATATACTGATCGTGCAGCCGATCCAGAATTCTTATTTTCATTTTAAGTATGTCAATAATTTTATGGGCAGCTTCCTGAGGAGTCAAATTGGTTGTATCAATTCTAATATTGATACCTGAATAGACATTTTTTCTTTCTTCGAGCAACTGGGAAACTTTCTTATTGAGTTCTTCTCTGTAACCTTTTAATAATGGCCGTTTGTCGGTCCTTTTCAACCTGCTCACCAGTTGTTCTTCATTGGTAATAAGACAAATAATAATTCCTGATTGAACAAAGAGTTCTCTTATCTGGTCATTTAAAAGTGTCCCCCCCCCTGTAGCAACTACCCGGTTGGTTTGTCGGCTTAATTCACGGGCAACCTTTAATTCCATCTCTCTGAAATGTTCTTCTCCCTTTTCTTCAAAAATTGAATTAACAGACATACCTTCGTTTCTTTCGATAATTTTATCCATATCGATGAACTTTCTGCCCATGAAACGTGCCAGTTCACGACCTATTGTGCTTTTTCCCGTGCCCATAAAACCGGCAAGGTATATGTTTTTCTTAATCTGCAATAAAAGTCCCGTCTTTCAGAAAAAAATCAAGAGGATTCCAGAAGAACCTCAAGTTTATCTTTATAGTTTCTATATCTTTCGCAGACTCCCTCGAAAGTATCAGCTCCGAACCTTTCCAGAAAAGATTCGGCAACAACTCTGGCGGTCAGCATTTCACAAATGACAGATACCGCGGGGACTACACATATATCGGTTCTGATATAGGGAGAATCCACTTCATCCAGGTTGTTTATGTCTATAGAAGTCATTCCTGATTTCATGGTAGGAATGGGTTTGGATGCCAGATGCATTACAATGTCCATTCCGTTGGAAAGCCCGCCTTCTATGCCTCCGGCATGGTTAGTGGCGCGATTGAAGCCCCATTGGCTTACCTTTATGGGATCTGTTGTTTCAGAGCCCGGCAGGGATGAAAGTTTGAACCCGTCGCCAAATTCGATACCTTTTATTGAAGGGGCAGCCATGAGAGCGCCAGCCAGCTGAGAGTCAAGGCGGCAATCAGGGTGAGCATAAGAACCCAGCCCCACAGGGCAACCTCTTACCACCACCGAAATAATTCCTCCCAGGGTTTCTCCTTCTTCTTTTGATTTATCAATGAGTTCTTTTATTTCATTAAACTTAAAAGCATCTGGAATTCTCAGGGGAGATTTATCCACCACATGTTTTATAGCGAAAGGATCTGTGGGAAACTGAATTTCAATTTCGCCAATGGCTCTAACAAAACTGAAGATTTTTATGTTAAATTTTTCCAGAAACTGCATTAATAATGAACCCACCGCTGTCCATGCTGCGGTTTGCCTTGCCGATGCCCTTTCAGCAACCAGGCGGATATCTTCAAAACCATATTTTATAAGGCCGGGTAAATCTGCATGGCCAGGGCGGGGAATTGTCTGCCTGTCGGCGATACTCCAGTCTTTCCTGCGATTATCTTTATTCGGAATTATGAAGGTAATAGGCGAACCTATGGTTCTCCCGCCTATTACGCCAGAATATACCGTAACTTTATCGGTTTCAATCTCCATACGATGGCTTCTGCCGTAACCGGTCTGGCGGCGGTTAAGTTCCTTGTTGATTCGTTCTTCATCGAACTCAAAACCTGCCGGGAAACCCTCAATTATGGCAGCCAGCCCGTCCATATGTGACTCGCCGGAAAATAAAATTCTCACAGAATACCTCCTGAATTGAGATTCAGAGCTTGTTTACATACTTAAAATAAAAATGAAAATATCCTTCTAATGTATCATTTTGTTAACAATTCTCCATTGTTTTCCAACTCGGTTAGTTCACTGTTAATCTTTTCATTTTCTT
>CAZSLZ010000017.1:0-31671 GCA_964607865.1 uncultured bacterium | reverse complement strand
GTAATTATCAGGCTGGTGAAGTAAATGAATTCTTAGCACAGTTAAATGATTGTGCAAGTAGAAGCGACCGCTGTTCGCCTCTACGTCGCAATATATGCTGCTGAAAGGTTTTAAAACAGTTTTGTTTATGTAGAAGCAGCGTAATGTCGCTTTTTAATTTTTGAAGGGTGGTGAATCATATATCTGCTACAAAGAAACAAAGGGTTGGAAGACAGATCCGCGCCAAGGAAGTGCGATTGATTGATACCGATGGAAATCAGATAGGAATTATTCCTACCAGGGAAGCAATGCAAATGGCTGAAGAAAGAAACCTGGACCTGGTTGAGATTAACCCTCAGAGTAAACCTCCAATTTGCAAAATATTGGATTATGGTAAATATCGATATAAACAGAGCAAAAAGGAACGGGAATCAAGACTGAAAAGAAAAACCATTGATATTAAAGAAGTAAAATTCCGGCCCAAGATCGATATCCACGATTACGAAACCAAGAAAAGAATGGTAGAAAAATTCCTTAAGGAAGGAAACAAGGTTAAAATTACCGTGATGTTTCGGGGGCGGGAAATCGTCTATAAGAACCAGGGTATCGAGATGATTAACAAACTCGCGGAAGAGATTTCAGAACTTGGAACCCCGGAAAAGAGACCAAAATCTGAAGGAAGAAACATTACAATAATGATAGCACCGAAGAGTTCATAGAGTTATCAGGAAAGGAGGCGGACTTTAATGCCGAAAATTAAAACAAAAAAAAGTGCCGCTAAAAGAGTTAAAGCCACCGGAAGCGGTAAACTGAAAAGAATGAGAATGTTCAGCGGATGTACCCATATCCGTTCCAATAAATCAAACAAGAGAGTCCGTAAGTTCAGAAAGCCTGTTGTTGCAGACGAAACTGATGTAAAAAGAATAAGGCCCCTTATTCCATACGTTTAAACAACCAATACTTTAACTTTACATCTAATTAAGGAGGTAATCACCATGCCAAGGGTCAAACGTGGCGTTATGCATAAAAAAAGCACCAATAGGCTGATGAAACAGGCAAAAGGTTACAGAGGAACCAGAAGCCGAAGAAATAAACAAGCCAGGGAACAAGTTCTTCACTCCATGGCTTACCAATATAGAGATCGACGAAACAAGAAAAGAGATATCCGTAAACTCTGGATTATCAGAATTAATGCTGCTGCCAGATTAAACGGACTGTCCTATTCAGGTTTCATGAGTGGACTTAAAAAAGCTGGCGTTGAAATTAACAGAAAAATGCTGGCTGAACTGGCAGTCAACGACAGCCAAGGGTTCGCACAATTCGCAAAGATCGCCAAAGATCAGCTTCAAACAGCTTAAGTTTTATTTAAATTATCAAAAAAGGGGCAATTGCCCCTTTTTTTGATTTGTAGAATGTTATTGAAAAACTCATTGTCTTTCCATATTTATACTTCAACATTTTTGTTCCCTACCCACATACCTTGGGTCTGTGAGCGCCCGGATCTTTTGCTTTTTTCCCAGTTGGAATCGTTCATCTACCATGGCAAACTCCAGAACCCCATTCCCGCCGGAACAACCAGGCTGATTTTATCTTCTTTCCTGAAATCTTCTATTTTCTTTTTAATCTCTTCCTTCTCCAAACGCTTCCAACCAGGGCCCAGTAATTTTTGAAGCATCTCCAGGGTTTCTTTCTGGCTGGTTCCGAATTCTTTTTCATGTCTTGTCCAGAAATCTTCCCACCAATCTGGAGGCTCAACCTTATTACCATCATACTCAGTAGGCCTGCCGGTATCTCCACCTGTTACCAGGCTTTCAACATAATCAGAATCAGCATAAACCTTGTTAATCTGAGCGGCAATACCCGCCATATCTTTTTCAGAAACTACACCGTTGCTGGTAGCCTTATAAAATTGTACTGTAACTCTTACCGGAAATTGGGGATCTCTTTCAATTTCCAGATCGTCTATCTCAGTAAATGGGCCTTCAACTTTGCCATGGCCGATAACCGCATTCTCTATATCACTGGAAGCTGGCGGGGCAGCCATTTTCATAGATTCTGTCTCATAAGGCACTGTATATCTGCGAGGCTGAACTTTTTGCCTTAAAGGAACCTGGATCAATAATACCATATTCAAGCCTTCGTCTTTCTTTTCTCCTTTTTCTGAGCCGTCCTTGCCTTCTTCTTTCTTATCTGGCTTTTCCGCCTTATAATCGCTCATTCTTTTTCCCGTCAGGCTTGCCCTTTCGCCATTCTGATTGAAAAACAACCGCTGGCCCCAGGCTCCACCCGCAGAAAATCCATCCCTTTTATTGTCAATTACAGTGGTGCTGGTACCTTCTCTGGTTACCAGAATAGTCAAAACTGCGGGGTTTTTCGCATAAGATTGATAATTAAAGAGAACCGGGTTAAATTCAGCTATGCCTTTCTGGGGTATAGGCAGAAAACATGCCTGGGCGCTGACCAGAACGTGGGTATCCCTTTCGGCCAGAAGCGAATTATTCTTTCCCTTCCATGAATCAGGGTTTGTAAGATACTTCCGGGGGGCTGCCAGAAACTGCCGAAGATTGATTTTCTTTAATTTACTGCCTTTCTCGTTGCCCACCAGCAGATTAAAATCTTCCAATTTTACATCACATGTTTTATCAGAAAAATTAGGAAAACGGATGACCGGCATACAAAACAGTTGAGACTGTTCAGTTTTCGGGTCCATCACCTGCACCTGAATTGTCATATCGCTTATATTGGGCCCTACACTGGAATTTTTGTACCTTCCGGTATCTTCCCAGGTAACATTGAGAATATTCATACCGTAACTCCCGGCTATTTTTCGTGCTTCCGGGTTACTCACCATATTGACGGTATTCTGTACCACCTTCTTATATGCTTGAAAATCCGTTTCCTTAGTTTCATTATGGGCACGGGCAAATGTTGCCACTGTAGCCAAAATCATAAATACCATAATTAATACAAAATATTTTAAATTTTTTTTCATAGAATCCACCTCCATTATTCAGAATAATATACGATAACCTTAAAAAAATATTCCACTCTTTTCTTTATGTTTATTTAAATATCAGCATTATGGTTTCCCTTTGTTTGAATGTAGTTTTTAAACAATTTAAATAGGCATGGCAAGCTCAATTTAGATCAGTTTGGTTCTAAACCCACTTACCTTGCGTCTGTGAGCGCCCGGATTTTTGCCGGTTAAACTAACTTTTATGTAAAAAAACAGACTCTACCATTCGGAATGGGGCAAAGGATTTATGCTCATATACTTAATGGAGCTTACAAGAAAGGCCATCGAAAAAACTTTCACAAAGAATTTTATAGAGGAATCAAAATTCATAATCTATGGTTAAATTTTTAGAATAGTATGTCACTTCATGGAGATTCACGAAATACTGAATATTATTAAAGCAGGTTATTTTCCTGTAATGACGAAGTTTAAACCAGCTTTATAATAAAAGGTTGAAGAAAAAATGTTAAAACAATTTTTTGGTGATACCAAACCTAAAAATTACGATTATTTAACTTTCAAGATAATCTTTACCACTGCAAATAAAGGTAAGGTAAAGATGTTACAGGTATTGGAAAAACTTCTGCTGAAAACCATGGTGAACCCTCCACCGGCCGAGGTGAGGGCATCTATGGACTTTGTTCACATTTTTTCAGGGAAAAACCAGACTAACGTTATTTCAACCTGGCTAATGGAATTCAACCAGAAGCGTAAAATGGCAAGCATCCTTATGAAATTCACCAGCGTGAAATTTAATTAGTTTCAGTTTCATCTTCCTCTTTTGTTATCTGTTTTGCTTTCGGATAATCTTCATGTTGATACTTCAAATGTTCTGCCGGCCTGCTGTCATAAATATGAACAGGAATTCCAATATCTACCAGTTCAAAAAGTTCTTCCACTTCAGGAATATGCATTCGAATACAACCATGGGATGAAGCTGAGCCTATGGACCAGTCGGAAGGCGTTCCATGAATGCCGACGCTGTCGCCATTCAAACCAACCCAGCGAGTTCCCAGGGGGTTACCGGGGCCGGGAGGAACCGGTTTCTGGCCTCTAGCCCAGGGCGAATCAGGGGGATACCAAGCGGGATAATATACTTTTTCCTTTACTATAAATTCTCCGGCGGGGGTAGGATAATAAGGGCTCCCGCATGCAATTGAGTATTTTTTCAAAACTTTATCATCCGCAGAGATAAGATATAAAGCAAATTCATCTAAATATATATATATTTTATTCGATAAGGTCAACCGTGTCTTTGTATCTATAATCCCAGTAACGGGCAACCCCATTATTTTCTGCAGGGTAAGAATTGCACCAATAGTTTCGGTGTCATAAACACCGGAAATTTTTTCTTCGCTCAAATACCCATTTTTAACCAGGTATTTCTGAATCAATTCCACATCTTTACCCAAAGCTCCGGGGCGAATTCTGGAATCTATACCAAAGCTTTCCCTGGAATCAACCAGAAAATTCAGGGGAACCGTGGTCTTGCTGTGTGCCCTGTCCAAAGCTACAAGCTGAATTTTATAGAGGCCTTCATCCAAGCCTTTCAATTCAACTTCGAAAAGCCCGTCTTCTTTGTTATATTCAAAAGGAATTATATAATCGTCAACTTTAACATAGCATTCTGCCAGCCCCGAGCCAGTATCGGAAATTTTCGCCCTGATTTTCAAATGGTTTTCCAACAGTATATCAATTTCTTCGGGCTCAACCATTTCAATTTCCGGTGGAGAATTATCCAGGATAAGCCTGGTATTCAGCTATGTCCTGTTACCCGCCTTATCAAATACGGAAGTGCTGAGGAGGTTGACTTCCCTTGCTATGGGGACCGTTATATGGAATTTCCCTTCTCCGTCGGCTTCATCATAAAGAACAGTTTCGTTAATTTTAACTTCAACAGAGGAATTCTGCTCTGTTTCTCCTTTCAGAGCCACTTCAAGGGAATTCACCAGTTCGCCATCGGGATAATTCAGTTTCAATTCAGGCGGAGTCAAATCAACATCAAAATTAACAACTATGGAATCGGAAACCAGTGAATAAGGGTTATAAGAACCGGGGAAACCTACAAACAAGCGGTGGGGCCCTTCTGATAAATTATTGAGGTTGAGGGTTCCCCTGCCATTTTCATATTGTACCAGGCTAGTAACATCTCTGCCGTCGAGAATATATTTTATGCCGCCCAGCCCAAAAGGATGATCCATGGTTACGCTGATATTGGGTTTATTAAAAATAGCGCCATTTGTAAGATTAAGGGTATTAACGGTATGGGCAAAAGCAAAGTGACTGCCGGCGAAAAATGCCACCATAGACAGTGCCAGCACAGCGAAAAAAACCGCCAGAATTATCTTACCCCTGGGTGTTATACAATTTATAACAGACACATATTCCCCCGTTATTCTTTTATAAGGTATGCATCTTTTTTCTATAAAAAATCTTATTCCTTCCCGGATATTTGAAAATATTCATTTTGGGCCCACCCAAAGAGAAAATGAAACCCATGTTACAACCAGGGTAGCAACCACAAAAAACGGTATAAGCACAGTAAAACCGAATTCAATCTCTATGAACAGGGCAAGGATCATAAAGAAAACAATAGTAAAAATTATTTTCTGAACCTTGTTCAGAGGATTGGTATCGTTCTTTTTTGCTTCATTGTTTCTTGTATGGACACCCTGGTTAGAAGCCTGATAGGTCTTCAAAGCTTTCTGTTTACGCGAGTTCAGAGTACTTTTATAGGTTTTATCGTTATCAGGCAGAGTTGAATTCCCTTCTCCTTCAGCATTCTTTCTGGGAGAAACGCCGGAAACTTCTTCCCTCACCAATTCCAGTGATTCGCGCATAGCTTTCATGTTGGGATATCTGTCTTCGGCCTTCATTGATAAGGCTTTCATAATTACCGATTCAAGATATGTGGGAATTACTATATTTAAAGCTGAGGGCGGATCGAAATTGAAAGGGTTCTCCCTGGGGTCTTTGCCGGTAACCAAATGATGTAGAAGAGCGCCCAAGCTATAGACGTCAGCCCTTACATCAGTCTGGGAAGTCCCATACTGTTCGGGAGGCGCATACCCCGGTGTTCCCATAACTATGGTGTCCTGCATCTTACCGGCTTTATAAATGCGGGCAATTCCAAAATCTATGAGCTTTATGGTTCCCAATGGCTCAACCATAACGTTATCGGGCTTTAAATCTCTGTAAACTATGCCCTGATTATGCAGAAATACCAGAGTTTCAGCCAACTGCATGGCAACCGGAATAACTCTTTTGACTGGCAACTTACCCTTATTTACAATTTCCAGAAGAGTAGTACCATCAACAAATTCTTCTACCAGGTAATGTATCTGCCCATGAGAAAAATAATCGATTACCCTGGGTAAATTGGGGTGAGATATACGGGCTAACAACTGGGCTTCATTCTTGAAATGCTCCTGCAGCACTTCAGTTTCCTGCTGGTCTTCTCCCTGGCCCAGAAACTCCTTCAACACCCATTTATTATCCAGACGCAAATCATAAACCAGGTAAACATTGCTCATTCCCCCGCTTCCAAGAATCTCCAATACCTTATAGCGCTTTTCCACCAGTTGGCCTACGTTTAACATTTCAAACTGATTTATACCTCTTTCACAGGTAAAATTTATTCAATGCCGGCAAGATAATTTCAAAACAGATTTTATGGCTGTCTTCCTTTCTTACTTTTATACTGCCCTTTAATCGCCTGATAATATTGTAAACCAGAAACAACCCCAAACCAGTTCCCTTTTCATTACCTGTTTCTTTAAAAGAAAGTTGCTTATCCCCGGCCTGAGCTTTATTGGCATTTGCTTTAATTTTTATCATTACAGAATTGTTATTCTCGTTGTTTTCTGTATTTTTATTTGAAGTGCTTAAGACAATTTCTCCCCCGCCTCCCGACATGTTTTCCAAAGAAAGAAAAATCTGTTCCAGAACAGTTTCAATTTGTTGTTCGGCAACCAGGATTTTTTTCAAACCCGGCGCCAGCTTAAATTTGATAATAAAACCCGGTAATAATGACTTTAAGACAGGTTTCAGCCTTTCTATCAGCTTATTAATATTAAGGGGTACCAGGTTATTTTTTTTATTAACGGTATAAAATAATGACTCCAGATTGTTTAAAATATCTGCAAAAGATTCGCCAATATTACCGCCAGGCTCGTATTTTTTCAAAACCTTGTCGCGCAAGTCAACCAGGTTTTTGCCCAAGCCTTTTATTAATAAAATTTCTTCCAAGTTCTCATTTTCAGGCTCAACTTCACATAAAACCCTGAGGACTCCAATGAAAATATCGTTTTCATAAACAGGGGTAACCTTGAAATTTATTTGCCTGTTTTTTATTCTGGCAGTATATTCAAATAATTGGGCAGAGTTTCCGCCGATAAAACTGAAAACATCCCCGTTTTGGGTAATAACAAATTCATCCAGAACATTGTCCAGGGCTTTGCCCACAAGACTTCCGTTCTCCCCTGCCCCAATTAAACCGGCAGCTTCGCTGTTGAGCCACTGAATTCGATTCTGTTTATCGGTAAAAATTAAACCAAATGGAATCGAAGAAAGAAGAGGCTGAAATAAACTCTCCCCTCCGGGTTGGCTTGATTGTGCCGGAACTACTGCCGGGGAACCCGGGGAATAAGCCTGCGCCTCTATTCTTTCCAGCTGGCTCTCCGCCATTTTGAATCTGGATTTTGAAAATCCTGGTTTCTTTTCGCTCATAATTTTCCTTCTTTAAGATATTGCCTGTAATTTCCTTAATTATTATTTTCTAACATAAATCCTTTTATTAATTAGCAAGGGTATATAAAAAAGCCGGATTTCTCCGGCCTTTTTTTACTTCTGGCTGTATGGGTTTCCCACATCTTTAACGATTTTTTTTATTTCATTTTTTAAACTCTTTCTTTTTGCTTTTTCTTCAGGTTCTGATTCAGCTTGTTTGATCAGAGTTTGAGAACCTGCGCCGCCAGAAGCTGGCGATTCCGCAGGTGTGCTTACTGAATCATCCTTCTCATTTGCAGTTGCTTCCCTTTTAACTGCTTTTAATAGAACTGCAGCTTTATCTCTGGCAAGGCATTCTTCATTCATTGCTACCGGCGGGTTTTGGGAATTCAACTGGGCAATCTTTTCATCCACATCCATGTTCCATTTTACCCAGGAATCTTTTTCTTCCAGATTAATGGCCAGAGATGATTTAAAACCGGTTCTGTCAGAAATTACCGACATATTTTCAGAAATATTTTCCCCTTTGCGGGTAATCAGGTTATCCACCTGGACCTTACCCTCATAAACGGAAATTTGGTCATGGCTTTCGGAAGAATCTATCCCGAAAATTGTCCCCCTTACCGCAGCCAGGGTGGTAGTGGTTTCCACTTCAAAACTTCCGTTCCGGTCGAAAAATTTTCCAATATTCACCCAGATCTTACCCCAGCCCAGGTTGAATTTTTTCTCTGTCTTTTTAATAGAACTCAGTTTAAACAAGGAATTCTCGGCAATTTTTATGGTGGTTTCGTCAGGAAGAAGCAAAATACAGTAAGCCTGTTCGGCAACTTTGATTTCAGCAGGGGCCTTCAGGCTTTCTCCGAATTGCAAGGTTCTGAAACCTGCGCCAGCTTTTTCTCTCACCTGAACTTTTTCCTCAGTTAAATCAACCACACTGACCTTTATAATTTCCCGATCGGTTTGCTTCCCGTTATTAACAGCAACCGGATTTTTCTTATTATTCTTCTGGCTGCATGAACAGTAAAACGAAGTCATAAGAATAACTAACGCCGTCACCCAGAACATGAATTTCCTTTTCAAATCAATCCCTCCCGAACAATTAACTGAATTTATATACAAATATAAACACAAAAAATTCCATAATTAATTACTACTATTTATCACAGGAAAAAAAAGTCCTATAGTAAAAATATATGATTATACTTTTCAGGAGAAGAATTATGTGCCTTGCGGTCCCCACAGAATTAATAAAAATAAAGGACAACATTGGAGTTGTGGAAACCGGCGGAAACCAACTTGAAATTGGGCTTGATTTAATTGACGACCCCCAGCCCGGCGATTTTCTTATTGTCCATGCCGGGTTTGCCCTGGAAAAACTCGACATTGACGAGGCAAAAAAAAGGTTGAAATTATTCGGGGAGTTGGAAATGAGCCAGAAACGCCATGCATGAAATGTCAATTGTAAACCATCTTTTTTTGTTAATAAGACAAAAGATGGAAAAATTATACAAGAAAATTTATCCTGTAAAAAAAGTGAAAGTAAAAGTGGGAAAAATGTCAACAGTAGTCCCCAGAGCATTATCATTTGCTTTTGAGGTTCTTTCTAAAAATACTGAATTTGAAAACACGGTTTTTAAAATAGATTATATTCCACTTACTATTGAATGCCTGGATTGCCACAGAAAAATGGAGCTGGATGAACCCTTTCTCTTCTGCAGATGTTGTGATAGTTTTAATGTGGAAATTATAACAGGCAGGGAATTGGAAATTGATTCCTTCGAGATTCAAGAAGATGAAACAAATAAAGGAGTAGAAAATGGAAATTAAGATGGGCGAAAAAATTTTATCAAAAAACGATCAGATTGCATTGGAAATAACAGAACTTTTTCAAAAGAAGAAAATATTGTGTATCAACCTCATGTCATCGCCGGGGTCAGGAAAAACTACACTGCTGGAAGCAACAATTCCGGAACTTTTAGAAAAGGATATACGGGTGGGTGTATTGGAAGGTGATGTAGCAACCCAGTTGGATGCCATGAGGATAGAAAAGTTCATGATTCCGGTAGTGCAGATTACCACCGATTGTTTCGGTGGCTCCTGCCACCTCTCAGCTTCCATGATTAAAGACAGAATCGAAGAATTACCCCTGGAAGACCTGGACCTGATATTTATTGAAAACGTGGGTAATCTGATTTGCCCGGCAGGGTTCAAAATTGGAGCCGATAAGGACGTGGTGGTTATTTCCCTCACCGAGGGGCAGGAAAAACCCCTGAAATACCCTGCTATTTTTCAGAGAAGCCATCTGGCGCTAGTAAATAAAATTGATCTGGCAGATGCGCTGGGAATGGATTTTCACGAGGTCGGAGATAATATTTACAGAATAAACCCAAAAATCCAGGTAGAATACCTGTCAGCCAGAACCGGAGAAGGTGTGGAGCAGTGGATACGCTGGCTGAAGAAAGAAGTGAGGTTGAAGCAGGCCAGATAGTTATGGATTTAAAAAAAGAATTAAAACAGTTTTTTACCCCGGTAGAAATCGCCGGGTTTATGGTTTTAAACAGCAATATCTCATCAAAAACCCGTATAATAGATCCATCTGTGGGGGGGGGCATCTTTGCCAGTGTCCTTGAGAACCGGCCCATAAATTGCTTTCATGGTATTGATATCGACAATGAAATAATTGCCCGTCTTAATAACAAGTATAAAAAACAGTTTCAGTTTTTCTGCGGCCATGGGTTGAAAATTGAAAACAGCAGTTATGATCTGGCCATTGGCAACCCGCCATTTTCAAATCAGAAGAATAGAATTTCCGATAAGGCAATTCTTTCCCATTTTCAACTGGGCAAAGATAGAAAGAGCCAATCTATCGAAGTATTATTTATTGAAAAATTCATCCAGTTGTTAAAACCCGGAGGGCAACTGCGAATTATTCTACCCCAGAATATCTTTGCCAACACCAACCTGCAGTATATAAGAAATTACCTTTTTAAGAATCTCTTCATTGAAGCTATTGTGGAATTGCCAAGAAAAATTTTCAGGCATACCCCGGCAAAAACTCTTATTTTATTTGCAATTAAAAAAGAAAACAAAAACCAGAGGCAACAAGAGCCTGTCAGAATGATTACCCTGAAAAACACAGACAATATAGATAAAAAAAGAATTATCGATTTACCCTGCCTGGAGATGAACCCCGGTGAACTGATAACCCGTATTGACCCAGGTTTTTATTATAAAAAGAAAAAAACTGAAGCCTATTTTACCAACCCTGAAATTAAGTGGACAAAATTGGAGGAGCTGGCAGATATTCATACAGGGTATATGAATTATGCATTGAAAGACAGGTTGATTTCGGGAAAACCGGGAAATTCTGAACTGACCAGAATTATTATGGCAAAGAATATAGACAGAAAGGGATTTTTGAATAACTACCCTTGTTTCTATATTGATATGAATTCTGGCTTATATAAAAAAAATGCCATTGCCTGCCACGGTGATATTCTATTTGTGCGGGTAGGCGCAGGATGCCTGGGCCGGACATTGCTGATAAACAAAGAACTTGGCCCGGTACAGGCAGATGATTGGTTTTTTATAATTAAAAATATACAGAAAGAATTAATTGGCCCATATTATTTAAATTTTTATTTAAACAGCATCCCGGGAAAACAATTTATTGATTTACACAGGCAGGGGACGGGAACTATAAGTATAAACAAGAAAAGGCTGGGGCAAATTCCCGTACCGGTTTTAAATATGGAATTTCAAGAAAAAATTCAGGAAAAACTGATTAAAATTAATGAATTAAATAAAGAAAAGAAGGAAAAACTGGAATTTTTTTTTAATAGAACGAACAGGGAACTATTGTTTTTTCTACGATAAAGGTTCTGGACAATTTTAGTCGAAATTAACATAATGGCAAGCCATTTACTTATGCCCTGCAGATGAAAGGAGAAATAAGGTGGCATCAAACATGAAATTAAAACTTATGAGATCCGGTTTGAAACTATATGATAAGTTCATGAAGAAGTTCTTTTACGATAAAGAAATTCCTAAAAGCAACAAACCCATTAAAAATGTCCCTTATGGAAATAAAAAATTCCAAAACCTGGATATATACTCTCCCATAGGCACGGGTAAAGCCCCTGCTATTGTTTATGTCCACGGTGGAGGCTGGTTCGGAGGAGACAAAAAGAACTTCGAACGTTTCTGCAAATGGCTTTCCAGCCAGGGATACCTGGTTTTTTGTATCAATTATCGCTTGACCCCGGAAAATACCTTCCCCCTTCAAATACACGACCTGGCAAAAGCTATAGACTGGGCGGTTGCCAATACCCGCCAATATGGCGGAGATAATGAACAGTTAATTCTGGCTGGCGAATCAACAGGAGCCAACCTGGTAGCATGGTACGCCGCAGCCCTTCATAAACCCGATCTGGCGAATTTTGCCAGGTTGAAAGATATGATTAAGCCTGAAATTTTAAAAGGCCTGTTATGTTTTTATGGCGTTTACGACCTGGATACTATGAAAGAGATTAAACTGCCTGTCTTTCCTTTTATGGCAGAGATAGTTGACGGTTACCTTGGCCCTATAAAAGACGATGATAAACGCAGGGAAGTTATTCATAACGCTTCCCCCATAAGGCACATAAGGACAGGTTACCCACCCACCTTCGTAGCCTCCGGAGAAGTTGACCCAGTCCATTCCGAATCCGCAGCTTTCGTTGAAAAACTTACGAATATGAATGTTCAGGTTCAAAAAATCTTCTTTCCCGCAACGGCATTCCCAGAAGCCCACCATGGCTTCCTGAACGACCCGCTGCTTAACAGCTCGAAAAAAGCATACCACATGATTTCTTCCTTTCTCAAATCTATCACCACAAGATCTGATAAACCCGGTGAATTCGGAGCACAACAAGGCTTCGATCCTTCCACGTTTATGAAAAAGAAACCGTAACATATGCTTTCTCAATTTAATTTTGAAAACCCCGGGGTTGTAAAAGCGGTTTTAAACCAGATTAAAACCATTAAGTTAGATTATGGCATAAACATAATGGAAGTCTGTGGAACACATACCCATGCTATTGCGCGCTATGGAATCGCTTCCCTGCTTCCGGAAAAAATCAACCTTGTTTCCGGCCCGGGTTGCCCTGTATGCGTGACCCCCAAAATATTTATTGACCAGGCGCTGGAACTGGCAGAAATTCCAGATACCATCATTACAACTTTCGGCGATTTATATAGAGTTCCCGGCTCTTTTTCATCACTGCAGGAAGCTGGAAGCAGGGGCTCAAAAATAAAAATTGTTTATTCCCCCACCCAGGCTTTGGAAACAGCCAGAAATAACCCCGATAAAAAAGTA
The DNA here is from genome assembly GCA_964607865.1 of uncultured bacterium. GTDB lineage: Bacteria > Vulcanimicrobiota > JAJTBE01 > JAJTBE01 > CAZSLZ01 > CAZSLZ01. The sequence goes on along the minus strand of CAZSLZ010000017.1, from coordinate 18,592 downwards.
ATATTTCTGGGAGTGGGTTTTGAAACCACAGTCCCTACTGTTGCTATACCTATTTTGCAGGCTCAGGAAGAAAGAATCGACAATTTCTTTGTCCTGCCGGGCTTTAAAACCCTGCCCAATGCCCTCACCGCACTTGCCGGAATTCCCGGCCTTAAACTGAACGGCTTTCTGGCGCCGGGCCATTTGAGTATTATAACCGGAAAATCTATCTACCAGGAAACAGCAGAAAAATTTGGGTTAAGTTCGGTTATTACCGGTTTTAAAGCTCTGGATATTCTTCTGGGAATAAAAACCCTGCTGGAACTGATTGTCCGGGGCGAAGCTATGGTGGTAAATGAATACAGAAGTACCGTAAGAGATGAAGGAAACCCCAGAGCCAGGGAAATAATCAGCCGGGTATTCAAGCCTGTGGATTCAGAATGGCGGGGAATGGGTATTATTGAAAAAAGCGGCCTTGATTTTCGTGAAGAATTCGAAGACTTCCATGCCCTGAAGCAATTTCCGGTGTCCCCTCCCCCTGCCACGAAAAAATCAATATGTATGTGTGGAGAAATACTGACGGGCATAAAAAAGCCAGCTGATTGCCCGCTTTTTGCAAAAGTATGCACACCCTTGAAACCAGTAGGCCCCTGCATGGTATCTTCCGAAGGCACATGTTCAGCTTCTTATAAATACAAAAACATATGATTAAATAAACCTGGCCTGCCTGCAAAAGGATTGAACCTGTAAATTGCGAATTTATAAGGGCTGAATGAAATAGTATTTCATAATTTCTCTGTAATTTATTGCATTAAGATATGGCGGAAGCAGTTTTCTAAAGATGCGTATATCAGGTTATTATGCAATAATTTAAATCTGTATTGGAAAAACTAAATGTCATTGTCAGGTTTCGTGGAAAAAAATTTATATATCAGAAAAGATGAAGTAAAAAAGGTTTCTCTGTTTTTTATCTTTTTTGCCATTTTAATGGTAGGTGTTGAAATGGGCAGGGGGGTTTCCCTTTCACTGTTTCTGACCAATGTGGGCATAAAAAAGTTACCCGTTATGCTGATGATTTCATCAGTGTTCAACACTGGTGCGGTGCTGGCTTATATGGGGCTTTCGGCAAACCGGGACAACAAAACTCTTTTCAATATTGTTCTGGCAACAGGGCTGGCGCTGGTGCTTGCCTCCAGAATTTTATTCTTGTCCCAGAAAAACCTGGCATCATATATAGCCTTTATTGGTGGGGAATTCTTTTTTAATGCCATTAATTTACATTTTGCAGTTTATCTGGCTCAGTTTTTTAATACCCGGCAGGCAAAACGGGTACTGCCGGTAATTTTTTCCGGTTCAAGGGTAGGAGGCATCCTCGGAGGAATCTTCTTATCTTTTCTACCCCGTTACATCGGCTCGGTAAACATTCTTATCATATGGATTCTCACCATAATTTCCGCATTTGCCTGCCTGTTTTTTATAAACACACGGTTTACCCCGGAAATTTTCGATTATGATCAGCACAAGAAAAAATCGGATAAATTTTTTAAATATATTGTGAACAGCATAAAATACATGAAAGGCTCCACCTTACTGAAAGCCCTCGCCGGAGGTGTTTTTCTGCTGGGCTTCTTAAGCCTGGTAATGAAATACCTGTACAGCGGTATTTTTGTGGAAACCTTCCCCAATACCGACCAGCTTACTTCGTTCTTTGGCATATACACCATTATTTCTAACATTCTGGGTTTTATCGTTCAACTTACCCTTTCCAACCGCATTATAGATTCACTGGGGTTGGGCGCCGCCAACCTGCTCTATTCCATTGCCTTTGTTTCGGGATTCACCCTGTTGACTTTTAATTACGGCTTCCTGGCGGGTTTGTGGTCCCGGTTTACCGACGAACAACTGGAAGCTGCCATAAGGGAACCGGTGGAAGGGCTTTTCTACAATGCCATACCAGATCATGAAAGAGCCAGGGCGCGAGCTTTATCCAGCGGCTTGATAAAACCTCTCTCCGAGATTTCCGGCAGCGCTTTTCTGCAATTAACCAGAAATTTTCTGGTACCTGTTCATATTGCGGGAACAGGCCTGTTTTTTTCAATTATTTATTTATTGACCAGCCTGCTTCAGAATAAGGGTTACGTGGATAGCCTGATGAAGATGGTAAAGGATAAAACATTGAATCTGGAAGATCTGGAGAATTTAAGATGGGAAAAGGCATCCAGTAAAGATCTGGATACCCTCTACAAATTGGCCACCAACAGGGAATCCAGCGCCAGGGAAAGCGCTACAACCCTGTTACTGCACCTTGACGAAGATATAGATTTTGACATTTTAAAACAGGGTTTCTGGTTATGGTCAGGAGATATCCAAAACGATTTTCTTATCAACTATTTCGAAAGGGCAGAAAAAGCTGACAACCAGTTCCTGTTAAATATACTGCAAAACGGGACTGATCGAATTAAAACCCTTATTGTTAATTACTATGCCCGTATTGATAACAAAGAAATTGCGGGGTTGCTGGAAGAACATCTGGACAACTTTGAGAATCTCATGTTTCAAAATTCTGTTATCAAATACTTCTGTGCTACCGGCGCAAAAAAAACAGAAGAGATTGAAAAAATTATAGACAGGCGGTTGTTACTCGAAGATAATAAAACAATAAAATGGAATTTACACCTGATAAAAGAATTGTCGGGAGAAAAATACTTGAATTATGCAAAAAAAATGAGTTATCATAAAAACCGGAACCTTGCCATTAATGCCATCAATACACTGGCTGAGATTTACAACCCTGCCAGGGAGGAGGAAGATAAGGTTTTCTCAATGGTAAACGAGTTAATCAACCGCCAGGGATATCACGAAAAAAGAGCTGCAGCTGAAATCTTAAGCAAGATTAAAAACGAAAAATCCAGAGATACCCTTTTAAAACTACTGGACACCCATTCTCTTCCCCTGAAAAAGTATCTGGTTGAAATACTGGCCAGCAATTATCCCGGCCATTTCGATCCTTACCTGGAAATATTGAAATCCAAAAGTTCATCTCTGGATCTGAAAGAAAACATTGTGGCGCTGTTAAAGAAAATAAAGAACAGCAAAATAGAAACCCAGTTGAAAGATACCTTGCGGGCCCTGGTCAGCGAATATTTTGAGTTGATTCTGGAAGAGAATTACTTACTGGAAAACAACTATAAGAAAGTTCTTATGGTGGAAATCAATTCACGAAAGAGAAACCATATCCGGCTGGTTATTCTGGAATTATTAGAATTGTTGCTGAATAAAAAGGTGGTAACCAGCATAGAAAAAGCCCTGGTCACCAGAAACCCCCGGCTGATCTCCAATGCTATGGAACTTTTTGAGAATCTGTGGGAAAGCAAACAGGCCAAAGACCTGGTGACCTTATTTTACCCCGAGAGCCTGGAAGAGGAACTGAAAATTGCCCGAAAGATAAGCGATAAAAACGTCACCATACAGACCTTTCTGGACAAGTATTTACACAACAACAGCAGCCGGTGGGATTTATGCGCTGCAATTCAATTGGTTGGAGATATTGATCAGGTATCCCTGAGAGAAGATTCAAGGAAAGAATTGCTAACCTATTCAAAGCATAAAGACCCACTGGTAAGAGAACTGGTAAAGAAAATTCTTAAAATCGATCTCAACAAACGGAGGCAGGAAAAATTGTTTACTAACCTGGAAAAAATTATTATTCTGAAAAACGCCCCCATCTTCAAATCTTTAAAGATGGAAGAATTGCGCCTGGTAGCGGAAATAACCACCGAGAGGCTTTATGAAGAAGACGAAATGATTATCGAGCAGGGAGATCTGGGAGATACCATGTTTATTATTGCCACAGGCAAGGTAGAAGTTTATGTGGAGAATAACAATAACCACAAAACCACCCTTACTTACCTGAGTTCGCCGGAATTCTTCGGGGAAATGTCCCTTCTGGATGAAGAAGAACGCTCAGCTTCAGTTAAAGCCAGCGAGGAAACTCAATTGCTTTGCTTACAGAGGGAGCACTTTCTCAACCTGTTATATGAAAAACCCGAGATAAGCCTGGAAATCATCAAGGTTCTCTCGGGCCGGATACGCAAGTTGGATGAAGTTGCCAGAGAAAATGTTTCTTCGAAGAAATGCCTTACCTCTAAGGCAGAATAGAAATACACCTTATTACTTTGTCATTCATAAGAATAAGGCGGTTTTTTCCGGGGATAAAGCCCACAGAGTAAACCTGTTTGTATGTTTTGACCTTTTGAATTCCGCCGTCCAGTTTTCCCAGATAAATAGAAAACCCGTCCTTTTCCAAGACTCCAAATCCTGCCGATTCACTATCCAGAAAACTTCCCACCAGAACCTTCCCCTCATAAAGTGTCTTTTCTCTATCATTATTCCTGTATTTCAGAATCACCTGTTTACTGCCTTTTTCATCCAGAGTTTCGGTAAACAAAAGCTGAAATGGATAAGGCAGATAATCGATAGGCATAACTATGCCCTTGCTTTGAACCACCCTGGTAATAATATTTGGGGGCAGAAAGCGGAAAATGTAATCTTTTTGAACCAGGCGGTTATTGTTTGCAGGTTCCCGTGTCTGAATTGTATATACAAAAGAACCGCTGGGCCCGAATCTTATTGGGCCTGGAAAAAGTTCCATCTTCTCGAAATCACAGCCAGCCATCTTTTCTTTGGAATCTGCAAAGAGGTCTTTCATTGAAATTATTTTATCAAGCATGGGAGGGTCCACTTTTATGGAAACTACGGCAACATCGGTTGTGAAATGATCTTTATCCCATTCATCCATTAAAACATAAGCAGAATCTTCATCCACAAAAGTAACCGGGGTATTGGAAATCATTGCCAAACCCGGCTGGTTTTCTTCGGGGTTCTGATAAATCGCTCTCCATTCTCCAGCTTCTATATTCAGAAGCCACATATTGGTGGGCATACGGGAAACCACCAGTGCGTATCTGTTTTCAGGAGAAACCCCGAACAAAGTTATTACCTGAAATGGGCAAACTCCTTTTTTCACCAGTTTACCGGCAAAAGGATCAATAACAAACCATTCCAACCGCCTGGAATTTTCATCTCTTGCCAGAATAAATAAATTTCCGTTCTTTTTTGCAACTTTTACATAATTGTAAGAAACAAATTTTTTCCCGATAATACTTCGGATTTTCTGATTATTAAGTTCATTTACTTCCTTCAACTCATAACACCATGCAAATTGAACCATAACCAGTAAAACCAACACCAGAAACCATATCTTTTTCATGAAAAACCCCCAGAAAATAATATAATTTAATATTTGACAATAAGAAAAGTTTACCTTTTGCATAAAATATTAGCAAAGATTAATTATTTGCTAACAAAATGTTAACATTTTGATTCGTTCAAACTGTTATAATTAATAGAGTATTAATATGAGAAATGCTTGGAGGTATGGGAATGAAAAAATATCAACTTATATTTGTGGCTATTATGCTTGCCTTTACTCTGTTTTTTGTAACCGGGCAGGCTATGGCAGGCGTTGTGGATGATGTCAATAAATTACAGATAATAAAAGAAAACCGGTATTCAACAGATACCGAATATATTGAAAGCGTACACAGGGTGGTAGCTGGCTCAGCCCGTTATCACACTAAATATGCCAATGATAACAGCGGCTGGCATGGCAGAAGAAATGCCAATTTCTGGGAGAACATAGCTTTTGACGGTTTTCTGGAATATGGCAGCTGGGTTGCTTTGAACGATGCCGACATAGAATTCATGACATCAATTACCAACCTTAAAAACGGCGGAAATTGCGAGAGAAGATATTTTGTTGACTTGACAGACCAGACCGTTTCCAACAGTGTAACCATTCCTTTCATAAAGGCTGAACGCCAGGACTGGAGCCGGTATATGAACAGGAGAGAATACAAAAAAGAACATGGCGTGGCCTGGTGGGAATGGAACGAAGGCCTGGAAGCTATTCATGATAAGTATAAATATGAGGGTTCGGGTTCTTCCTGGAATGAAATCAACCAGCAGATGGCAAACGCCGGTTTTGCTGATGGAGCCCTGAAATTAATTGACAGTGTCACTAAGGAAATTGTCTATTATGAAAAGATCAACCCCTGGACAATAATAGAAGTTCATGATTTTGTCACTATGGAAACCTACGAAAAAATTGATTATGAAATAGTAATGTCAGCTTTCGATTATACCCCTCTGGTGCTGGACCTGGATAAAAACAACAAGATTGACACTGCCAACAACGATTGGCTTCCCCATGCCCCCAAATTCTATATGATTTTTGCCAAATATTTTGACATGACCGGCGATGGCGCAAAAGATTTCACCGAGTGGGTCAGCATATCCCCCAAAGATGGAATACTGGCCATGCCCGATGAAAACGGCAATGTGGAATCGGCTCTCCAACTCTTCGGTAATGCCGGCGGTTACCTGGACGGCTTCGAAAAGTTGAGCATGGTTTGCGACACCGATAATAACGGATATGTTGAAAACGAAGAATTGGAAGGGTTGAAGCTCTGGGTGGATGAAAACTCCGATGCAGTCTGCCAGGCCGACGAACTTCACGAATTAAGCGAATACAATATAACACGGATAGGAACCAGCCATGATGATTACGTGAGCAGTTATGTTACTGCCGACGGTAACAGCCATACTGTCTGGGACTGGTGGCCGGCAACCTATCAGGTAAGAAAATTCAGAAGATAACTCCCAAACCTTGGCAAAAAAAAAGGCGCCAAAAGGAGCCTTTTTTTATTTAAATTAAAATTATCAACCGAAGTTCACAAAGCCTTAAAATTCTTCAAACCCTTGGGGGAATATTAAAAATAATAACGAAAATAATTAGATCGAATTACTAAAGGCAAAAAATGTTTTTTACAATAAAAGAAAAAAATAAAAAAGAATTACTTGCATCCTTTTTGAAAGAAAACCCCAGATGCAATTTTACAACTGAAGAAATCGAAGCAGGAATCAACAAGTATTCAAGTCTTAAATTCGAGAAACTGGCTGAATCTTTTTTCAGTACCAGCCTGGCTGTGTTTACTGAAAACTGCAGAAAGGCAACCGGAGCCTTATATAAAAAAGAGAGTTTTCTGTTACCGGCAACTTACCGGGAAATTACCGACAGCTTTATCTCTGAGGTTCTATTTAAGACTAATTCAGGCCAGTTGTCAGGCAACATGACACCCAGGACCTGGCTGAAACAGACATTGATAAAACAAATGAAATCCGGGATTCAGGGCCCCCCTGTACAAGTTAGAATTCTGGTACCTGAATGCCATACCGGCGAATCAGCTTACCTTTCAGCCTGTCAATTCCGGCTGTTGCTTCCCCCTGCAGTTCAAATCAAAGTGACAGCTTTTGATTCCCACAAAACCAGCATAGAAGCAGCCCAGGCCGCCCTTTACTCCAAAGAACAACTCCATTCTCTTTCTGAATCCTTTAAGTCTATTTATGCAGAAGAAAAAGGTGAATCCTTCACCTTCAACCATGATATAAAATCTATGGTTGTTTTCAAACAACTGAATCTATTTGAAACTGATGCAAAGAAACTGACAGAGTTTTTTCAACAGAAATTTGATTTTATTGCCGCCGATAATCTTTTGAAGTTCTATCCGCAACAACTGGCAGCCTACCTGTTGTGTAAATGCGGAATACTCCTTTCAGAAGGAGGAGCAATTTCAGGAAACGAATCCATTCCTTCTGAATGTATAGGGCTGAAAAATAAAGAAAACAGTGAGTTTGGCTGGCTTGAAAGAACAAAAACCATTAACTCTGAAAAACTCAAATTTTCTTCAATTATCGATTTCAAATTTTCAATTTTTTCGTACTTCATTAAGAACCTTGTAATTGACAACCAGTTTGAAGAAGCACAACAGCTTATAAATGAATATTCAGAAAAAAAACCTCCCCAACCGGGTATTTATATGTTATGGGGCGATATCCATACTTTAAACGGAAATCCTGAACAAGCTATCGCAAGTTATACCAGAGCAGCTGAATTTGACAAGAGCCCCCTGGCAGCTCAATATAACCTGGCCTGTCTGTATCTGGTTCAAGGTGAAAAAGAAAAAGCAGAGGGAAAAATTGCCAGCTTGCTTGAGAAACTTGCTTCCCCACTGGATAAAGAAGAACTCAGATTTATTGAAATGGGTCAGAACCAGTTTTTAACCCTGGTTGATAATTTAAACACTTTACTTTCAGAAAAAGATAATATAACCCTGGAAGAATTGATGAACTTCAGCCAGGAACAACCTGTTGATGAAATTGATGAAGGGCAGAAGCAGGATGCTGACATGCTGGAGCCTTCGAACAAAACTGCTGAGGAGGAGCCCGCCAATACAATACCCGAGGAAATCGATTTATTTGGTGGCGAAACCCTGATAAAACAGGTAAAAGCCAATGCCAGAATCATTTCTGAAGAAGATTTAAAAAACCAGGATCACAAAACAGAACTGAGAGAGACTGAAGATATAGACGTTTCACTTGTAAAAAAACCCGGTTCATCCAGGAAAAAAATCCGTTCTGAAATAAAGACGCCGATAAAGAAATTAAATTTCAGAAAAGAAGAGAGCCAGTTAATCAGAACCCCGGATGCTTTATTCTATAAGCAACCCGAGATCGACCGGCAGGCCGCCTATGCAGAACTGCCCCTGCCCGAAGCCCCAACTCGTGAAAAGCAACCTGATTCCTTAAAAGAACAGGTTTTGCAGGCAGAAAAACACCGTAAAAAAAGGCATGAAACCAAAAAGGTTATAAAGAAAAAAGACACCAGAATAGACCCCGGATATATCAGAATCAGCCTGGCTGTGTTTTCCCTCTTGTTGCTGCTGGTATGGACGCCCCATATAATTTCGTTCTTTTCATACATGTCAGCAGATGCCACCAGCCAAGGCGAGGTTATAAACAGCGAACTGGCAAAAAGGAATTTTGGCTTCGGTTCGGGTGCAGAAAAGATCTACTCGGTTAAATATAAATTTAACAGCAACGGAACAGAACATGAAAATGTTTCCTATTACAGCAACTTTGGAGATTATGCCACCACCGTGATGAAATTCAATTCCGGCGACAGGGTGACAATTGAATATAATGAAAACAACCCGCAGGTTTCCCGTATTCAATATATGCGGCCCACCCCGGAGCGGTTCTTCAACCCCTATGCCATAGTTATGATTCTGGGCTTATTCATTTCTGTTTTTGCCTATTTAAAAGTAGAAATCGGGTTATTCTAGTTTATAATACAAAATATTGAAAAAAAATATATATGCTATAATATAATTGAAAATTACCATACTGGAGAAAAATGAATAATAGAAAAAGGGTTTACCCTCATCGAACTTATGATAGTAATAGCCATAATTTCAATACTGGCTTCGATTATCATACCCAACATTCAAAAAGCACGTACCCGCGCCCAGTTAACCGCCTGCATGGGAAACCTTAAGGCAATTCACACTGCCATGAAAATGTACGAGGTTGAATCGGTAAGCCAGGGTGTTTGCTGGCATGACTGTAATGGTAATATCCCTCTTATTCCCGATTATCTGGCAAATATGCCCACATGTCCAGCCACCGGGGATATTTATGGTGTAAACTATAACTGGGAAAGTACCAATAGACAATGTTTCTTTATGTGCTGTTCTGCCCGTAGTGGTGAACGGGGGCACCCTTCCAGCAGTTGCCGTCCAGGTATGTACGGTAACACAAATTCTGGAATTAGATGGTGTAATATTGATATGTAATATAACAATACATAAATACACAAGGAACTTTCACAAGTGGATGCCTCCTTTAAGATTATTCTGCGAAAATACAAACTTTTTATTTCAAGCCTGGCCTGGAAACGGGAAAACAGGCTGTCGGCACAAAGTTTTTGTTCAGCCAGTTTCTTTCTGTCCAACAACTAAATTCCCGCCCAGTGGGGTTTCGGAAAAACCGTGGCAATCTCAGTTCAGCTCGGGTTGGTTCTTACCTATGTATCTTGCGTCCGTGAGCACCCGGCTTTTTTGCCGGTTAAAAAAACTATAATGCGAACAATATATTCCCCAATTCCAAATTGGGGCGAACGATACATTCCCCCATTCCAAATGGGGAGAGATCGCCACGCATCCTGCGGATGCTCGTGATTACGTTCTTGTGTAGATTTCGGTTTTTTCCTTCAACAATAGTTAAAGCTTTTTGGGAATCAGTATCAGCATGGTAAGGTATGAATTGTTTAAATTAAGTTCGCAAAAAACAAAAAACCCTGAAAATAATTATTTTCAGGGTTCAGTCCTTTGCTGGGATGCCGAGAGCCGGAATCGAACCAGCGACACAAGGATTTTCAGTCCTCTGCTCTACCAGCTGAGCTATCTCGGCATGTAAAAAACGGGAGCGACGAGATTCGAACTCGCGATCTTCGGCGTGACAGGCCGACGTCCTTAACCGCTAGACCACGCCCCCGTATAAAAGGACACTTCTTACTTGGTGGGCGAAACAGGACTTGAACCTGTGACCTCCTACATGTGAAGCAGGCGCTCTAGCCGACTGAGCTATTCGCCCAAGTGCAAAACGATTATAACAAAAATATCCCAATTGTCAAGAGGTTTTTCAAAAAATTTTTAAAAAAAAATGGTTACAATCTGGCACCGCATTTAACACAAACACGGGAAAAACCAGGAGCGCAGTTTTTACACATTTTAGCAATGCCCCGGGCGTTGATCTTACCGCAAATAATACAGTTATTTGCAGTTTTTTTATCTGATGCGCATTTTGTGCACAACCGTGCCATAAAACTGGCTTTGGGAGCGCCACAAACCACACAGGCGTTACGGTTGGCTCCCGAAAGGCAAGAAGCGCAAATCTTTGCGGGAATCTTCTTGGAAGAAGTAAAACTCTTTTTATAGCGCAATTTTACCCGCTGGAAATATTCACGCTTGGTTACGCCGTCACGGGTAGCTTCAATCCGGCTCACCTTGCCGCCGGTCTGGCGTTTTGGCACATAATGGGTAGCTTTATAATCCACTCCGCTCTTTAAATGTGGGCCTTCAACATCGGGTTTCCTGGGTTTTTCGCCAGAAGTACTACCCGCCGGCGGCGCCACAGCAGCAGTCCCACCACTGCCAGGTTCAGGAGCTTTACCCTGCATTATGTCCATCCAGTCATCAGCGGAAATATCTCCGCCAATATTTTCGCCTTCTTCAACACCGGCGCCGGGTTTTTCCTCAACTTCCGGTTTCTCAACCGCAGTTGTTTCCTCAACTTCCTCAGTTTTTTCCTCAACTGCAGGCTTTTCTTCTTCAAGAGCAGATGCAGGTTCAACTGCTTCCTCAATAACTGGAAGCGAAGTTTCTCTGGGTTTTTCCAATTCAACAGAAGGCTTTGGTTCAGCTTCGGTTTCTGTTTCCAACACAACTTCAGGTTTTCTGGTTTCAGATTTAACAGGAGATATGCCAGCTTCCTTCTCCTCAAAGGGAAGGTCCTGTTTCTGGGGAGGAGCTGTCCCCTGCATAATATGCAGCCAGTCATCAGGTGAAATCTCGGTTTTCTGCTTGAATCCGGTCCAAACAGTTCTTTTTTCTGTTGATTTTTTTGTTCCCTTCTGGGAAACATAATCGGACCAGGAAACCTTCTTTTCATCGGCAGCTTGCGCAACTTCACCAGTTTTAATTTCCCCGCCCTCAATTTCTGCAGCAGGTTCAACTGCGGTTTCTTCAGGTTTTTCCAACTCAGCCGAAGGTACTTCTTCCTTGATTTCACCCACTTCAACTTCTTTTTCAGCTTCGATTTCAACAGGTTCTTCCTCTTCTGCTTCTTCCGGTGGAATTTCTGAAACATCTTCTGGGGGTTTCTCTCCGGTTTCTTCCTTCTCGCCGGTTGTGAGAACTTCTTCGTGGGTTTCCGCACCGAAAAGATCCATTTCTCCAGCTTCGCCTGGGCTTACCAGAGTTTCATCAACTGTTACAAGCCTGGGATCTTCTTTTTCAGGGCGGGGAATTTCTTCCGCTTCTTTCTTCGCTTCTGCTTCTTCAGTTTTTTTCGGCTCAGTTGACACAGAAACCTGCAATTCCTCTTCATGTCTTTCCAGCTTAACTTCCTCTGCAGGAGCTTCAATCTTTTCCTCTACAGGTGTAACAGGCTCTGTTTCTATCATTTCAGCCTGTTTTCTGGCTTCCTGCCTTTCCAACTCTTCCATTCGCCTTTTTTCTTCCGCTTCTTTCTGTGCCCGGATTAAGAATTCAGGGACAGGAGCTTCTTCGGGTTTGAAATCTTCAAGAATATCATGAAATTCTTTTTTGAGATTCACAGGTTCCTCTGGTGGGGTTTCTGTAATTTTTTTCTTTCTGGTTTTTGCTTTTGTAGAATAGAGACAGGCCAAATCCATACCGAAAAGGTAAATGTCAAGGGCAAATTCCAGGACATCCCGCTCTTTTACCTTATTTTCAGTTATTAATATTTTTTTGAGTTGACCCTCAGAATTTTCGACATCCGGGGCCATATTCTCCGGGTTATTAAAACCGTCCACCATTAACTAAATCCTTTCCGAACCATTATCAGTCCGGCATGCAATTAAACTACATAAACTTATATTTTCCTGTATTTTTCTTTTCCCTCCCAAAATATATTAGGAAAGGAACATATTTTATTCCTAATTCATGGGGGTGGTCATTACAGGCACAGTATCAGGAGTTGAAATAATCATACCTACTACAAAGCCAAAAGCAAGTATGACAGCAGCCATTAAAATGGCGCATGCCATATTTCCTTTTTTGATTTCTTCCCATTCATCAATAGGGGTCATTAAATCATAAACGCGAAGCAGAATTCCCATGGAAGCGCTCATGGCTATGGATGCAACAATTGCCCATCCAAAGGCTTTCAAATAACTGACAACAAATTCGGGCATATAGGCCTCCCACTATCATTATTTTTCAATAATTTCGATAAACAATCGATTCTTCCTTTAGGGCTGACAAATATCAGGAATAAGGAGCTTCCTTTTCGTCCATGGTAATCTCGCTGTAGGAAACAGGATTTCCCTTATGTACCTCTATTTCCCGGGGCCAGACTTCGATAGACACCAGGCGGCCTCCGGCATTTCCCTCGTAATGTACTACTTCCCTGCCAGGTTTCACGGTATAATGAAGCTCACCCTCGCCGCCCATGATTTGAGCATCTGTAATCTCGGTTATGAAAACCTGTTCGCCTTCAACTGCCACCCTCTGGCCTACTCTGATTGAATCAATATCATCAATAGGTTGAGTAATTTTGTCCTTGAAGAACAAGGTCATTTCACCTTCTTCTTCGGTTACCCACCCGCAGCGCCCGGATTCGAATTCAAGAAACCACTCATCCCAGTGGCCATCTTCATAACCATAACGAAGGCGGCCCAGAACTTCAAATCTCTTATCTTTTAAACTACCAGTTCGCCCCAACTTGAAAACACTGCGGGCATCGGAAATTTTCGCCATTTTACCCGAAGGGTCCAGCCCGGTATCAGTGAGGTTATTGGTAGTATCACAAAACGGGCACACCAATGACCTGGTAAAAGCAGATTTTATTTCCAGCGGAGCTCCGCAGGACCCACAGTTTACTTTTTGAACTACAATTTTCGGCATTTTTATTGCCCCCTAATCGCCAAATCCTATCCCCATCTTCCGCGCAGAAACCAGCAGATCATCATCTAAAGTAACCTGCTTCAATTCCCCCACAGCTTCCTTTATGGGAATATCATATATTTCATTGTTTTTCAATGCCACCATATGGCCAAACTTCTCCTCGGCAATCAGTTTAACAGCATGAGCGCCAAACCGGGTACCCAGAATTCTATCATAAGCTGAAGGTGAACCGCCCCGTTGTAAATGGCCAAGAACCGTAACCCTGGTTTCAATTCCCATCTGTTCATAAATGATATCCGCCAGTTTAGCAGCTATACCGCCCAATCGTTTATTTCCCATTTTATCTTCTTTTCTATAAATTTCATCTTCACCTTCAATGCTGGCGCCCTCGGCAACCACCACAATACTGAATTTACTGCCCCGCTCGATACGATCGTTGATTTTTTTCTTCACAGCTTCCAACTTCACGGGAATTTCCGGAATAAGAATGACATCAGCGCCTCCGGCGACACCGGAATACAGGGCGATCCAGCCTGCATGACGGCCCATCACCTCTAAAAACATAACCCGATGATGGCTTTCAGCGGTTGAATGAAGCCTGTCCACGGCATCGGTGGCGGCATCAACTGCGCTGTCAAACCCAAAGGTAAACTCGGTGGCAGAAAGATCGTTATCAATTGTTTTGGGAACCCCCACCAAGTTGATACCTTTTTCATAAAAATCCTGGGCTATGGAAAGAGTACCGTCACCCCCCACAATTATCAGAGAATCAATACCGGCTTCCCTGGCATTAAAAATAACAATCTCAGAATAATCTTTAACCACAACCTCACCGTTTATCATGGTCTTATATTCAAAGGGATTCCCCCGATTGGTGGTCCCCAGAATGGTTCCTCCCTTCGGAAGAATACCATGGACACTGCCCAGATCCAATTTTCTCATTTTTCCCGGTTTAATCAAACCATCAAAACCATCTTCTATGCCAACAACTTTCCAGCCATAATCCACAATCGCAGTTTTCACCACAGCTCTTATTACCGCATTAAGTCCCGGCGCGTCGCCGCCTCCAGTCAATATTCCAATTGTCTTCATATAGTTACACTCCATTTTATTTTTAAAAGTTGTTATTAAGTAATTATATATTATTTTTAGACTTCCTCCCACCAGCCCCAACTCGAACTTCGATTCAGTGGAAAGAAATTAAATTGCAAACCTTATAATAAAGTAGCAGAACGAACCAATAAACCTGACAACTTGCTTTGCTCAAAATTCAATAAGACAGAAAAGGTTGGTTTATCGAGCAGTTAAGGGAACCTCTTTACTTTTCAGAAATAGAAAAGAGCACCATCGGTACGCAACGTAATAAGGTAAAAAATACCTGCTGCAGTACTTGGCAGTAAAGATTTTCAGGAGTTGGCAGAAATCGGCAAAGAAATTGCAGAATACATAAACAAAGCTTTCCAGTTGTATGGTAATGAGTACATAAAAAGAAGTCAGATTCCCAGAAGAGCATTTAATTATACCAGGGGTTTTGGTGGAATAGCCTCCCAGGTCCTCATATAATCAGCCTCCAGGTGAAGATAATCTGCAGCCTTCCCTTCCAGCGCCAGCTTCCTGCCGATTCTGGCGATTATTTCGCCACGGGGAGTCCATAAGTATTCTTCGGTTGTTTTGAACGGACGGGAAACTTCTTTTTCCAATCTATCTTTATAACGCCACAAAATACTGCCTGTCAAAATAAAATTTTCATATTCCAGATTATTTATAAAATCAATATAATCGTCAATTCTGACTTTCTTGTAACCCGAAAGGTTTTTAGCTTCATGTTCGGCTAACTTATAAACCCCGTAAAAGATTTCATATTTTCTTGCATCCAGTGAAGGAATAACAATGCCGGTTTCTTCAGCCCCAACCGCCACAGCATCAATGGTGTTCACTGACACCAGTGGAATATCATTTAATTGCGATAAAGTTTTGGCAGTTGCCAGCCCCAGCCGGATGCCTGTAAAGGAGCCGGGCCCGGTGGTGAGGGCTATCAGGTCAATATCCTTTATGGAAATAGCTGTTTCTTCAAGGGAAGCTTGAATAAAAGGCATTAATCTGGTCAACTGCTGGCGGGGAGCTTTGCCCCGTTTCTCAACCAGAAGTGTTTCATTTTCAACTATAGCTACATCTATGGTTTCGGTGCAGGTATCAAGAGCCAAAATTTTCATAATTTTTCAAATCCTGTTCCAAACTTGAATACTTGGTTTCATCAAATTCAAAGTTTATAATACGGGCATCGGGTTCATCGTCATATTCCAGGTGAATCTTCAGGGCTCCCCTGGTATAAGGCAGGGTAAATTTATCCGCCCATTCCACAATATAAATCCCGTCGGAATCCACCATTTCTTCCCAGCCAATGTTTTCCAACTCGTCATAATCAGACAACCTGTAAAGATCTATATGATAGACAGGTACCCTGCCCTGATAGACCCAGGCCAATACAAAGGTGGGGCTTTTTACCGTTTCTTCAACTCCCAGGCCCTGGCAAATTCCCCTGGTAAGAGCAGTTTTGCCGGCGCCCAGATCTCCGGTAAGAAGAACCCCGTCGCCGGGTTTAAGTGAATGGGCAATTATTATGCCCAACTTCGTGGTTTCCTCAAGGTTATTTGTTTTAATATTATTAATCTGCATTTTTATTCCCTGCCCTGATAAGATCACCATCTATTTGAATTCATATAGGAAAAATCCTGTTTTCATTGAAATAAAAATGAGGTGATACATATGAAGATTGCTTTAAAAATTATGGGCCCTGTTAAAAAGAAGACAGAAAAAAACCCGGTTGAGGTTGAAATTCCTGAAAACAGCACCATTCTTGACGTGATGAAAAAAATAGGATATACCGAAACCGAAGCCAATTATCTGGTTTATGTAAAAGACGGAGAAACCCTGAAACCCCGTGCCAGGTTAAATGACGGAGATTATATTCAAACCGTGCTTCAGGTAGGAGGCGGATAACCTGCTGCAAACACTGAAAAACAGGAAGGAAAAACATTTAAATTCTTTAATAATTCAGGGTTAATTTATTATCGAATATAAGAAAATCTAGAAAGAGGAGACGGGCAAAGTGAGCAAACTTGAGACTTTTTATTACCCGGAAACAATCGAAGAGGCGATCGAACTCCTGTCGGAAGAATCCAGGAAAAGCGCAGTAATTGCCGGCGGCAGCACTCTCTCCCTGGTGAAGGATCCTACCATTGAAGCCTTGGTGGACCTGACCAGGGCCGGAATGAATTACATCAGAGAAAACAATGGCGGCCTTGTTCTGGGAGCAACCACTGTGATTCAGGATATTTTTAAGTCTGAAGCCTGTGAAAATTATGCAGATGGTATTCTGAGCGAAGCTGCATCAACGATGGCTTCCCGCCCATTAAGAAACGTCATTACCGTGGGGGGGAACCTGGTCGCTTCCCGGGTCTGGTCCGATTTACCTCCGGTTTTAATGGCAATGGATGCCATAATCAAGGTAAAGGGCGTTGAGGAAAAGGAATTTTCCGCCGAGGAATTCTACCAACAGAGACCGGTAAAATTATTACAGAAAAATGAAGTGGTTACCCAGGTGGAATTCCCACCTGCAGGTGATAAATCCGGCGCCACATTTATTAAGTTTTCCAAGACCAAAGGCGATTATTCCATTATCAACGTAGCTTGTTATCTTGAATTGGAGGAAAACACCTGCAAAAAAGCCCGCATTGTGGCAAGCGCAGCTGTGAATTTGCCCATACGCTTCAAGGAAGCTGAGGCAAAACTGGAAGGCAGCGAGATAACGGCTGAATTGATTGCCGAGGTTGCCGGAATGTGTTCCGACGAGATTGAGCCTTTATCCAACCTATGGGGCACAGCGGAATACAAGAAGAAATTAACCCGCAATCTGGTTTGCCGGGCACTGTCAGAATGCCTAGAAAAAGCCAACAATAAATAAGTAAATTCCTGGAGGAGAATTCATGAAAATAAATGTTATTATAAATGGAGAAAAAAAGGAATGGCAGGTGGATCCTTCTGAGTCCCTGCTGGATGTTTTACGCCGGGAGGGTTATAAATCGGTAAAGAAAGGTTGTAACGAAGGCAACTGCGGTACCTGTACCGTGTTAATCGATAAGAAGGCAGTTAAATCCTGTGTGTACCTGGCGGGACAGGCCCACAACCGTGAAATTACGACAGTGGAAGGCCTGGGGACTATCAGCGAGCCCCACCCGATTCAGAAACATTTTGTCGAGAAGGGCGCAGTTCAATGTGGTTACTGTATTCCCGGAATGATTCTTTCTACCCATGCTTTATTGGAAGAAAATTCCAATCCCACCGAGGAAGACGTAAAAGAAGCTCTGGATGGAAATTTATGCAGGTGTACCGGTTACGTTAAGCAGGTGGAAGCTGTAATGGCAGCGGCTGAAGAAAAGCGAGGTGAAAGTTAATGTCGGTAAAATTCAAGGAGAAATTTAAAACTGTAGGAACTGACGTAACCAAGGTTGACGGTTATTCCTTAGCCTGCGGCAGGGCAAAATTCGTGGATGATTTTGATCTTCCCGGTTGCCTGGTGATGAAAATCGTACCCAGCCCCTTTGCCCATGCTAGAATAAAAAGCATTGACAGGATAAAAGCCATGGAAGTGCCAGGGGTTGTTGACATAATCACCTACGAAGATGTACCCAGGGTAGCCCACACCACTGCCGGCCAGGGTTTTCCCGAGCCTTCACCTTATGACACTTTTATTCTTGATAAAAAAGTCCGTTTTGTAGGCGACCGTGTGGCAGCTGTAATTGCTGCCAACGAAAAGGCAGCCAAAGAAGCTATGCGGGTGTTGGATGTTCAGTATGAAGAACTGGAACCCGTATTGGACGCCCGTAAAGCTATGAATGAAGGAGCTCCCGTTATTCATGACGAGGAAGAAGCTCAGGTTATTATTTCTCTCCCTTACGAACCGGAAAGAAACATGGCAGCTCATGTTTATTTAGCGGTGGTGGATT
>CAZSLZ010000016.1:0-31908 GCA_964607865.1 uncultured bacterium | reverse complement strand
CTTTAGCTATAAATAGAAGTTTTGGTTATTTAATTCACCAGCTTGGCCTGGATAAATTTGACAGGGATTATGTGGTAACCAGAATTATTGAATCTCCTTTCAATTTTAAAACCCAGGCCCTGGTGGGAATTCCCCGGGATATACCTCTGGCCAGCAGTGAAGATTTTCTTAAAAAAACTTTTATGGAGCTTGCCAGGTTAATAAAAGTTATGAAGGGAAGAACATTCATTCTTTTTACTTCTTACCGGATGCTGGAAAAATGCCATGAATTATTACAGGGCGAACTGGAAGACAGTGACATTGAGATTCTGACCCAGGGAGATTTACCCCGTTCTACCCTGTTAAAGGAATTTAAAAGAATTGAGAAAGCTGTGTTGCTGGGAACGGATTCTTTCTGGGAAGGTGTGGATGTGCCCGGTGGTGATCTGGAATGCGTTGTTCTGATGAAGCTGCCTTTCAGTGTTCCCACCGACCCTATCATAAAGGCCCGTTCTGATCATTTGAAGAAACAGGGTTTGAACCCATTTTTAAAATATCATGTTCCCAAGGCAATAATAAAATTCAAACAGGGTTTTGGCCGTCTTATTCGAAATAGTAATGACAGGGGAATCATAATAATTTTAGATAAGCGGGTAATTGAAAAAAGATACGGAAAAATGTTTCTGAATTCCTTACCGCCGGTAAAAATTATAGGGGGTAAATTTGGCAAGATAGTAGATTATGTTGGGGAATGGAATGAAAAAAGAGAATAATTTCTAATTTTTTACAATGAAATAAGGTGGATATTGCCTGTATGTTCAAATATTAATTATTTATGCAGGAAATATCATGGAGTTACCAGAAAAAATTATTAAATAAAAGATTTATAAGGTGAGCGGATGATTAAAGTACTTATTGTGGAAGACTACCAGTTAATACGGATGGGAATAAAGTCTAACCTGCAAAAAGAAGAAGATATTGAAATTGTGGCTGAGGTTGATAATGTAGATGACGCAATTAAAAAGACCGAGGAGCTGAAACCGGACATAGTCTTGATGGATTTGAAACTGGGCGAGGATGAAAATGCGGGTATTAAAGCAACCAGAAAGATTAAAGACATCAATGAAGATTCCAGGATTTTAATTCTGACTTTTTATGACGATGAAGATCATATCTCCAAGGCCATAGATGCCAGGGTTGATGGTTATATGCTTAAAGATGTGGACCGCGGTGAGTTGATAAAAGCCATACATACCATTCATAAGGGCAAAGCTGCCATTCATCCCACCATTGCCGCCAAAATGATGCATCATATGGCGGAAAAAAGCACCATTGACAAAAAGAAGAAAAGTATAATTCACAGCCTGTCTTCCAGGGAGCTGGAAGTTTACGAATTGCTGGTAAAAGGCATGAGCAACAAAGATATTGCCAGCACCTTATATATTTCTGAGGCCACGGTAAAAGCCCATATTTCATCGATTCTCAGAAAACTTGAAGTTACCGACCGGGTTCAGGCAGTAATTCTGGCATTGAACCTGGGTGTATTTAAATAGCCTGAAAGTTACTAAAACAAAAAAATCCCGGAATCCGGGATTTTTTTGTTTTATCCAATTCATAATAATTTTCTGCGGTAATAAGGCACTGTTCAAACAGTTCTCTGGAATCTTCGGGGTTTTGGGACAACAGGTGAATAATTCCCTGGGCATCGCCAGTGTCAAGTTTCTGAACCATTGCATTGTAGAGTTCTTTATAGTAAATTTCGTTATAATCCTGATAAGATGCGAAAACCGGCAGGAACAATGAGTTTATTGGGAATATTCCCAGAACAATACGGGAAACCCATTTTCTGTATCTTTCACTTAACATAATCTTTCTCCTTAATTGTTTCCATACATATTAAATTTAAAATTTCATGATAAATTCCCTCTAAAGGCTGCCAAATAATTATTGTTCATTTTATAATTTTCAATTAACCAGAAGTAATCATACTATATTTTAATTACATAAAAAATGAAAAATTTTAATATTTTATTAATCTTTAGTATGATTTTCAAATTTAAAAAGAAAAAACCAGGGCATTAGTAAAATGTAAAATAAAAATATATAAATATACGAATATTAAAGCTATGATGTAAGGAGGTGTAAACCCGGTATTGTCCTGTTTTAGAAATGGAAGAATTTAGAAGTAAAAGTCAAGGCAAGATTCAAAGAAAAAAATGAAGAGAGGGAATATTATGTTAAAAAACACCAAAATAGGAATAAGGTTGATTTCAGCTTTTGTCATAGTGGCGATATTGGGACTGGTTATAGGTATTATTGGAAACTCTGGATTACAGAAAAGCGACGAGGTTTTAAATGATTTCCATAATAATCTTCTGCCCGGAGTAAGAAGTTTACTCAATTTAAGAGGAGCTCTTTCGACAGTCTGGGCGGCGGAACGGGGGCTGATGTTCTACGAAAGCAATGCTTTAAGGCAGCCCCAATACGATTTGATGGCGCAAACATATCAGGCAGCTGATGAGCATATGCAACAATATGAAGCTCTTGATCTGGATGAAAGCGAGAAAAAGTTATGGAATGAATTTAAAGATTTATGGGCTGTATGGAAAGGGAAAAACCAGGTTGTTGTCAACTTGAACAAGGAGAAAGATCAACTTACAACTTCCGGTGTAAATATTGATTCTCCAAAAATAAAAAGTTTGGAAAAGCAGATGTTAGAGGAATCAAAAAATGCTCGTTCAGCCCTGTTGGATACCGATGCAAAAATCGATGAAATGGTAGAGTTGAACAGGGCAAATGCTGATGCTGAGAAAACCCATGCAAATGTATTGGTTAACAATTCAAAAAAGCAACTTTATATATTTACTATTCTGGGAACAGTACTGGCTATATTCTTCGGGGTTATTATTTCCAGGGGTATAACAAAGCCTCTGGAAGAGAGTGTATTTTTTGCCAGGGAGTTGGCTGAGGGTGATCTGACTGCTAAACTGAAGATTGATCAGAAGGATGAACTGGGTAAGTTAGCCGATGCCTTGCGAGATATGATAGAGAAGTTAAAGAATGTTGTTTCCCAGGTAAAGAATGCTTCTCAACAGGTGGCAACGGGCAGCCAGCAGATAAGCATGACTTCCCAGGAGCTGTCCGAGGGTGCCACCGAGCAGGCTTCCTCTGCCGAAGAAGCTTCATCCTCGATGGAACAGATGGCTGCAAATATTAACAATAACGCAGCTAATTCCAGCCAGACTGAAAAGATTGCCAGTAAAGCTTCCGAGGATGCAATGAAGGGCGGCAGGGCAGTTGAAGAAACTGTGGTTGCAATGAACCAGATTGCCAAGAAGATTTCCATAGTAGAAGAGATTGCCCGGCAGACTAATTTGCTGGCATTAAATGCGGCGATAGAAGCTGCCAGGGCGGGCGAACATGGAAAGGGATTCGCTGTTGTTGCGGCAGAGGTTAGAAAATTAGCGGAGCGTAGCCAGACTGCTGCAGGCGAGATCAGCGAGCTGTCTATCAGTAGTGTTCAGGTGGCAGAAAATGCAGGAAACCTGTTGAAACAAATGGTGCCCGATATTCAGAAAACTGCTGAATTGATTCAGGAGATAAATGCAGCTACCAACGAACAGAACAGTGGAGCTGAGCAGATTAACAAAGCTCTTCAGCAACTGGATCAAATTATTCAGCAGAATGCCAGCGCATCGGAGGAACTGGCTTCCAGTTCTGAAGAAATGAACAGCCAGGCTGAATCGCTTCAGGAAACAATGAATTACTTTACAATTGACGACGACGACAGGATGAAAACAAGGACTAAAAAGGAAAAAACGATAAAAACAAGCGGTTCGCAAATCAAAACAAAAATAAAAGGCAATAATGGAAAAAACAGTAAGAAAATAAAGAATGATAATGTTGTCCTTTTATTGGACGAAGAAGAGGAAGATGGTGAGTTTATAAAGTTCTAATTAATAAGAACCATTTCTCAAATGACATATACATATACACGGTAAGGGAGAAGATAAGATGGCTTCTCCCTCTTTTTATTGCTTCTGGTGATAAGCCCGCTGGCGTTTCAGCCTGGCGTAGTCGTCAAGGATTTCTCTGGCCATGGGGACAGCTTTTTTGCCCCCATAACCGCCGGATTTTTCGAAGAATACAACTATTGCGATTTCCGGGTCATGGGAAGGGGCAAAGCCGGCGAACCAGGTATGGTTTCTTCCATAAGGGTTTTCAGGATTAGGAAAATTTTCTGCTGTTCCCGTCTTGCCGGCGCTGGATATCCGGGAATCCAGCAATTTTGCGGTTCCGGTCTTTACCGCGGACCTCATCCCGTCCTTAATTGCATCGAAATGTTTTTTATCTACATTCAACTCTCTAACCACTGTGGGTTTTATTGTTTCAACCTGTTTTTTTTCAGAATTTTCAGTTTTTATTAACAAATGGGGCTGCATCATTCGGCCATCATTTGCCACGGTTGCAGTGATTACCGCCAATTGAAGAGGGGTTGCCCCCAGAAAACCCTGCCCGATTGAGAGGTTAACGGTATCGCCGGTGTACCACGGTTCGTTAAAATTCTTGATTTTCCAATAGTTATCGGGGAGCAAACCCGGAGATTCACTGGGCAGATCAATTCTGGTTTTCTGGCCCAGGCCGAAATTACGGGAATATTCCAATAATTTTTCTATACCCATTTTTTCTCCCAGTTCATAAAAAACCACGTCACAAGATTCAGAAATTGCTTCATTAAAATCTATTTTTCCGTGGCCGGTTCTTACAAAACAATAGAATTTTCGGCTTCCCACTTCATAATAGCCATTACAGTTGAATGGGGAATAGCGGGTGCATAGGCCTTCCTGAAGGGCAGCTATACCGGTAACCATCTTAAAAGTGGAAGCCAGGGGGTAAGTTCCTGCTATATTTCGGTTCAATAACGGATAATCTTTCCGGTTTATCAGGGTTTGATATTCTTTTTCTGTCATACCCTTTAAGAACTTGTTGGGATCAAACTGGGGAATACTGGCCATGGCCAGAATTTCACCCGTTTTTATATCCATAACAATGGCCGAAGCTGCCAGTTTCTGGCCTGATATCGCTGACAGAGAATTTACATTCCATTTTAAAATTTCTTCTACCTTTTTCTGCAGTTCAATATCCAGAGATAGATAAATATTTTTTCCGGGGCTGGGTTTTGTTTCCCCAATTTCCTTTATTACATGGCCCGAAACATCGGTCAGCTCTTCTTTTGCTCCATGCCTGCCCCTGAGAATTCCGTCATAATATTTCTCGATGCCGTCTTTTCCGATAAAATCTCTTGCCAGATAGCCTTCTTTCTTATTCGCATCAAGTTCTTCCTTCGTTATTTCACTTACATATCCAATAACATGGGAAGCTGTATCTCCAAATGGGTATTCCCGGACAGGTTGGACATCCAGGTACAGGCCGGGCAAATCTCCCTGTTGTTCCGCCACTTTCATCATGGTTTCGGTATCCACCCTGGGTTTAATAATAATTTTGCCGTAAATATCCTGGCGGTTTTTTTCGATTTTCCTTTTGATTATTTCCGGTGAATAACCTATTAACGGCCCCAGAGTTCTGGCAAACTCGTTTTCATCCTTAATTTCAGAAATTACCATACAGATGTTGAGCCGGGGGACGTCGAAGGCCAGAATTTTTCCGTATCGATCGCGGATTTCTCCCCTTGGGCCGGGTAAAAAAGTGGTTTTAATTACGTTTGTATTTGCACTTTTAGTATATTGTTCCCCTTTTAATAACTGCAACTGAAATAACCTGCCTATGAGAAGCAGGCAGCATACAAACACCACTATTAATAAAATTGTCAAACGTCTGTTGGTTATATCTTTATTCATAATTACCTTATGATTATGCTGTCACTCAAACTGGATTGAATATCCAAGGTGTTTTTTTCTCCGATAATAATAAATTTCACCACCAGAAAAACCGGGATGGCAAAAATTGCATTCCATATGAGAAAAGCCAGGGCTTTGACAAAGAAATCACCCATAATCTGGTATATGTTTAAGAAGCTTCCCACAACAAAAAACAGAACCAATTCGATAATCGAGGCGCCCACAGAAGCTGAGAGGGGTATAAAAAAGTTATCCGCTTCCATTTTTTCGGGTAAGTTTCCCGCCAGAAACCCTGCCAGGCAGTAGGTTAGAAGGTAGAGCCCCCATAAATTCCATGAGATTATTCCTGCCACCAGGCCGGCAATGGCGCCTGCCAACAGCCCCTGCTTATAATTAAGAACCAGCCCGATGCTTACCACAAAAAGCAGAACCAGGTCGGGCCTGACCTTGAAAGTGGTGAATTCTGGCAGAAAGGAAGTCTGTAAAAGCACCAGAATAATTGAAATGATAAGGTATATAAGCCAACTGATTCTTTTTTTCATCAGTCTTCCCCTACCAACAGGACAAACTCCAGGTTTCCGAATTGAATTGCCGGTCTTACCTGAACAGCCTGGTATAATAATTGGTCTCTGCCATACAGTTTGGTTACTTTACCCAGAATTTTCTGGGATGGATAAATGTTACTCAGCCTGGAGGTTATAATCTGATCTCCCACTTCAACCTTGGCTTCTGCATTGATATAGCGCATTATGCAGGTATTTTTCCCCTCTCCGTAAACCACTCCAAGTTCACCGGAAGAGACAAATTGGGCAGGTATGGCTGATTTGTCATTGAAAAGAAGTTGAATTTTGGCAGTGTATGGGGATGCGGAAACCACTCTTCCTACAATTCCTT
Source organism: uncultured bacterium (assembly GCA_964607865.1). Classification (GTDB taxonomy): domain Bacteria; phylum Vulcanimicrobiota; class JAJTBE01; order JAJTBE01; family CAZSLZ01; genus CAZSLZ01. The sequence continues at coordinate 25,177 of CAZSLZ010000016.1, read as the reverse complement.
CGGGAGCCAGGGCCACCATATCTTTTTTTACTCCGTGTTTGTACCCCTTGTTGACTTTTATCGATTGAAACCAGTTATCGGGATCCCGGGCTATTACCTCTGCGGTTATTACCTTGCCTTTCTGAACCTTGGAAATATCCAGTAATTTTCTTAATTTCTTATTCTCGTCCCTGGTGCGGTTCAGTTCTTCCAACTGCTCCTTCATGGCATAGATTTCAGCTTTTAACCGCTTGTTTTCATCAGAAAGTTCGGTGGAGCGGGTAAGGGATTGCCAGATTCCCGACATTTTACGGCCGGAATTCGCCAGGAAACCCTGAACCGGTGCAGTTGCGTTGCTGGCAATTTTTTCCACCGCATTGGCTTTGCCCTCTTTTACCGGCCCAGCTTCAACCATGATTGCAACAAGGCAAATTACACATATGGCTATTAAAATATAAAGCTTTTTCCTGTTCATAATTACAATTGCATCTGCTTTTCTCTGCCGAGGAAAATTGATTTAAAAAGTTTTGGGTTTCTGAAAAGCCGATCTGTCCCGAATACCACACAGGCTCCCGGATCCTGGGGATAACAGCAGGTTACTCCGGTGGCGTCAGACAGAACCTTATCCATATGCCTTAATAGTGAACCGCCTCCCGTGAGGTAGATGCCCTGTTCCTGAATATCCGCCACCAGTTCGGGAGGAGTGGATTCCAGAGTCTGCTTAACCAGATCTACCAGAGATTGTACAATCTCGGAAAGGGCTTCGAATATTTCGTTGGAATCGATTTCCAGTGTGGTGGGCAAACCTGAGGTCAGATCTCTGCCCCGCACCATGGAAATATGGGTTACCGGGGTTTCTTTTGCAGAACCGATGGTTATTTTCAGCTCCTCGGCGGTCCTTATTCCTACCAGCATATTGTATTTTTTTCGTATATAATTTAAAATCGATTCGTCCATCTCATCACCGGCTATTCTGGAAGTCCGGGCATGTACTATTCCTCCCATGGAAACCACAGCTACTTCAGAGGTGCCGCCGCCAATGTCCACCACCATACTGCCCCTTGCCGCCATTACCGGCAACCCGGCTCCTACGGCTCCTGCAAGAGGCTGTTCAACAATATAAACTCTCCGGGCTCCCGCTGAAAGGGCAGCTTCGGTTACCGCCCGCCATTCCACATCGGTGCAGTCGGTGGGAACTCCAATTATCACCCTGGGCTTTACAAACCGATCCACTCCGACTTTTTTCAACAGGTGATGAATCAGCCTTTCCGCCACGTCGAAATCGGCGATAACACCATCGCGAACCGGCCTTATAACCTCGATGTGGGAAGGGGTTCTGCCTTCCATTGCCTTGGCGTCGTTGCCCACGGCAATTATTCCGCCGGTGTGTAAGTCTCTGGTTACATAAGTGGGTTCGCAAAGCACAATTCCCCTGCCTTTAACCAGAACCGGTGTATTAGCGGTTCCAAGATCGATTCCCACATCTGCGGAAAAATTGCTTAGTATATGATCAAGATATATATACGACATTAACTATTGTTTTGCTCCCAAACTCGATTCTATAGCCAGCCTGAAAAGATCAACGCCGGCTTTTTTCATTAAATTATAAAGACGAAGCAGGGGTAACCCCACCACGTTGGGATAATCACCCTCAACTTTTTCAACCAGAAATGCTGCAAACCCCTGAATTCCATAGGCGCCGGCCTTGTCCATGGGTTCATTGCTGGCAACATATAAATTTATTTCTTCATTAGTTAAATCTCTGAAAGTTACTTTTGTTTCTTCATAATCGGTAAAAATCTTGCCATGGGGCGATAAGACCAGGGCAATTCCGGTTATTACACTGTGGGTTTTTCCTGATAATTGTTTCAGCATGCGCCGGGCGTCGTTTCTATCGGTGGGCTTGGGTAAGATATCCCTGCCAAAAACCACAATAGTATCGGCGCCTATAATAACCGATTCTTCTTCGCTATCTATTTCTTCAAAGGCTTTCCGGGCCTTGGCCAGAGCGTTTTCCATGGCAACCTGGGCAAAGGTTTCCATGCTTAAATCCGCCCTGTTCTTTTCGTCGGAATCTACCACCATACGGATAAAGGGAATACCCAGCCTGGATAACATCCGATTACGCCGGGGAGACCCCGAAGCCAGAATTATCTTCTTCATGGTTAACAATTATAACACAGTCCTGTTCAATTTTAAAATCTAAAATAGTTTATTCTTTAATTTCTTTATTCCTTCTAATTTTTATTGTCAGAGGTTTCATTTTCTTCACTGCAAAACATATCAAAATTCCAGAACCGATGAGAAGGATTACCAGCCACAACGGGTGATTTACAGACATGTACCCAAAACCATATAAAGGCAGTAACAGGCCACGGGTAATTCTTTTTGCCATTGGGTTGGAGGCGATTTTTTCCGCCAGGGCCGGGCTGTGGGTGTAGTAAGTTCTTACAAACCATTTGCCGGGTTTGTTGGTAATAAGATAGTTATCCCTGAATTGCCTCAGAACCTGAACATGAGTTTCCTGATAGGATCCGAAGGCTGCGGTGGCTATGAAGCAGCTGGATGCTCCGGGTTCCACGTCGCCGGCGGTAGTCATAAGGATGCTGGATTTTGATTTCGAAGGGTTAAGGAAGGATGTAACAGTAACCAGAGCGCCGTCCCTGGAACCGGAGTAACGGGTGGAGCCTGCAGTTTTATCGGCCATATAAGAATCATAATAATACCAGTCATCGTACCACCACCAGTTATCTTCCCACCAGTCATCGTAATATTCGTCATCGTACCAGGCATCGGCGGGGATGTAAACAGTAACTTTGAACTCCTCGGTGGCGCCTGCTGCCACAGGCCCCACTCTCTCGGGGTGGGTAACCGTCCATAAATTTCCTGATATGCTTACAGTGTAGCTGTCGGAAATTGAACCGGTATTTTTCAGGGTCAGGATATACTCCACTGCGGAGCCCGGTTCGCCGAAAGACTGGTAATTTTCAGGGGACAATTCCAGGCCTCCTATATTGGTAACATTGGTGGTAAGTTTAGAAGTTGCGGTTTGATTGGGGTCCGTGGTGGAAACAACGGTAATTGTTACCTGCTCTGAATCGCCCTGGCCGGCATATACGGGAATAAGAACCCCCACGGTAATTTTTACCAGATGCCCTGGTTCCACACCAGTTTCAATCTGGCGGGCATTTTTTCTTACATAATCTTCAGTGGCAAGGAACATATCCCAATCATGGTCGCCCAGGGTTATGGTGAATCTCTGAGCCTGGCTGCTGTTATTGGTAAGCTGAAGGGTGTAATATACCTTGCCCCCGGCGTTACCCGAACCGCTCTGCTGGGTAGGTGTCAGGCTGAAATTTCCTGATGAAATTCTGGTAACAAAGCCGTCGGTGTTGCCCTGCAATGTGGCCTGTAATCCGTTTTCCGCCGGAAAATTGTTTGAATTTGTGGATCCTGCCAGATAAATATTGGAATTCAGGACCCCCAGGCCCAGAATTTGATCTGTGGAACTTCCTCCAAGATAAGTGGAAAAGAGCAGGTTGGAACCGGTGGAATCCAACTGAGAGACAAAACCGTCGGTTGGCCCTGAAAGGGTTTCATCCAGTGCGTTTTGAACCGGGAATGTTGATGAATTGGTGACTCCTCCCACATAAAAGGTCCCATTTTCGTCCATAACCAGGCTGTTTGCTTCATCGGTTCCCCGGCCTCCAATATAGGTAGAAAAATTCAGGCTGTTTCCGTTGGAATCAAATCTGGCAATGAAGGCGTCGGTATCTCCCTGGAGTTCATTCTGCCAGGGGTTGGCAGTGGGAAAATCACTGGAGTCAGTATAGCCGGTTACAACCGGATAAGTTCCATCCAGAACCATATCGGTAATTGCCTCGTCATTTTCTCCCCCAAGATAGGTGGAATATTCAAGTTCAAGGGCAGAATCGATTTTTGCCAGGAAACCGTCAGAACTGCCTTGAAGCCTGTTCTGATAAGGGTTCTGGGTGGGAAAATCATTGGAATTGGTCTTGCCACAGAGGTAAACTGCATCCAGGGGGCCAATTGCCAGGCCATATGCCCGGTCGTTTTCTGAGCCTCCGAGATAGGACGAAAAAATTATTTCTGAACCTGAATTGTCAAGGCAGGTAATAAAAGCATCGTCACCGCCGTTATTTGCTGCCTGCAAAGGGTTTTCAACGGGAAAATTCACAGATCGGGTATAACCCGACAGGTAAATTTTTCCCGAACTGTCCAGAACAACCCGGCTGGCAGTGTCAGAAAGGGTTCCCCCCAGATAGGTGGAAAAAACCAGTTGGCCCTGGCTGTTGATCTTTGCAAGAAAACAATCCTGATTCCCAGCTTTTGCAGCCTGGTATGGTTCGTTGACGGGGAAATCTGCCGAGTTGGTAATTCCTGTAACAAAGGCATCGCCATTGCCATTGACTGCCAGATCTCTGCCCTCATCCTTCATCAGCCCGCCCATATATGTGGAATAAACAAGTTCAGAACCATCGGGGGCCAGCCTGGTTATAAATACGTCGCTGTTACCTGAAAGGCTGGCCTGGCTGGCGCTTTCCAGGGGAAAATCGGTGGAGGTGGTGGAACCTGTCAAGTAAATATAACCCTGGCTGTCCACCGCTACCGAGTTGATCTGATCCTCACCGTTTCCGCCGATATAAGAAGAATAAGAAATAACCGGGTCTATCACCAGGGGCAGTTGTGAGTTGTAGTTTCCAGGGTTGAAAGCCAACCGGTTGCCCGAAAGCTGGTATTTTCCGTCAATTTCGATTCTTCTGCCTTCGATTACCTGGTAAATTACAGGTTTTTTCTGGATTATTTGTCCCTGTTTCATATGGCAGATTAGATTTCCCTTGCTGTCGGTTTCCAGATGATGGGCGCCGGTAATTTGCAGTTGAATAAGGGATGGGTCAGCTTCAGGTTCTATTACAAAATCGTATTCCAGTTCGTTTTCCATACCGTAAAACACCAGGTCAATTCCGGGGTAAACCCGATTCATTTTTAAACGGGAATGGGTGGGGATATTCAAAAACCAATCATTGGGGTTATTGCCATAATAAAAATTTATAATACCCGATAACTTATTTTTCTTTTCAATTTTTGCGAGGGGGTTGGCATTTAACAAATTTATTGCCAGGTTTTCGCCGGCTCCGTTTTTTTGAAGGTTTAATTCAATTTTCTGTGGCCTGATATTCACACCATAATTTTTTCCCCTTGCCCCGAAAAGAATATCAGGGTTCCATTGCCCCCGGTTTTGAATAAAATACAGGGGTAATTTGTTATAATTATTGCTTTTTGGGGGAATATTTCTGGAAAAAGGTTCCAGCCTGGTCTGTCTGAGTAGAAAAAAACCTGTAGTTATTAGAATCAGTAAAATAAAAATGGAAATGTTCTTTTTACAGTTCATCTGGGCCTCCTTGGAACCTTTGTTATTTGATTGGTATTTTTTTCTGGTCGGGGTTTTTGCCGAAATATTTTAATATCCCGAAAAGTATAAGGGCGCAGGGTATCATCATAATCCAGGGGTTTATTCCATATCCCGAGGGGATGGAACCCACAAAGACTGAAACCAGGCCCACGGTCAGGGCATAGGGCATCTGGGTTCGAACGTGGTCGATATGATCACAGGCGGAAGCCATGGAAGACATGATGGTGGTATCGGAAATGGGCGAGCAATGGTCTCCGAAGGTTGAGCCTGCCAATACTCCGGCGACGCTGCCCAGCAAGATTGATTCCTTGAGGGCTTCAGGAGGCAGAGTGTAGCCGATATATACAGCGATGGGCATAACGATAGACATGGTGCCCCAGGAAGTACCCGTGGCAAATGCTATTACTGCTGAGATCAGAAAAATAAGGGCGGGCAGAAGTTGGGGCGCGATATTGCCCCTGGCAACCAGCGCCAGGTACTGGGCGGTTTTTAACTCCTTGCAAATGCTGCCGATGCTCCAGGCAAGGCTGAGGATAATTATCGCGGGCAGGATCGATTTTACTCCGTCAATCCACGAGGTAACAGCTTCCTCCAGGTTCATAATTTTCTGTGCCATCACCATAATTATGGCAACCAGGGAGCCACCGAAAGACGCCCATAGAAGAACGTAAAAAGAGTTGGCTTCATTGAGAATTTTATAGGGTTTGAGCCCAACCAGGGCTTGTTTTCCGTGCTCTGCTGCAATAGCTGAAGTTCCGCTGTACCATAACCCGCCAATTGTAAAAAGAATCACGCAGGCTATGGGAATGATGGCGTTATACCAGCGCCTGGGGACGTTCCTGTCTTTTAATAATTCTTCATCATCCAGGTTGGAAAGGGGTTTTGCGTCAGGCCCCAGCACCTGGCCGGTGGTTCGTGCCCGTTCTTCCGCCTTCAGCATGGGGCCGAAATCTCTCATCATATATCCTACCATAAAAATGAAGAGTAATAACATAAGAGGATAAAAACGAAAAGGTATTGACTGGATAAATACCACATAGGGTTCCAGGCCCACCCCCAGGGAATCCAGGCTGTCGCCGATCAGGCTTATTTCAAAACCAATCCAGGTAGAAATCAGGGCAATGCTGGTCACCGGGGCTGCGGTGGCGTCAACGATAAAAGCCAGTTTTTCCCTGGAAATTTTCAATTTGTCGGTGAGGGGCCTCATGGCATTGCCCACAAGCAAGGTGTTGGCATAATCGTCGAAAAATATTATCAGGCCCATGGCCCAGGTGGCAAGTTGCCCCGAACGGGTGGTTCTGGCCCAGCGGGAAATCACATCCACCATTCCATGGTTGCCGCCAGATCGGGAAATTACCGCCACCATTCCTCCCAGAAACAGGCTGAAGACAATAATACATATATGATCCACACTGGCTATCGACTCGATGAGAATAGTATCCAGAACCCGCATCAGCGACATCAGGGGGTTAAAACCATATATGACAGCTGCCCCCAGCCAGATTCCGAATAAGAGGGAAATAACCACCTGTTTGATTGTCAGCGCCAGGATGATAGCCAATAAAGGGGGCAGAACTGCCAGGTAACCGGGAATGAATTTAACGCCGGCTTCTCCGGCCATCCCGTCAGACTCTACAATGATAACATTTTCTCCGGGCCCGTCCACTACCAGATTTTTTATTACCAGAACCCCTTGTTCAAAACCCACCAAGGCTTCCACCGGTTTTATGCTGTCCTGATCTTTTATTCCCAGTTTTCCATCCCGGCTTTTAATCAGTATAGTTCCTGCAAAGTCCCGCATAATACGGTTCCGGGAATCGAAAGCAGTTATGGTAATTTCGAAGGGTACACCTGCTGCCTGAATTTTATCGGTTTTTACCTCGAAATGAGGCCGGGTTACCGCGCCGGTTTTGTCTGGTTTCTCAGCTTTTACCGAAAAAAAATAGAAGCTGTAAAATAATATTAAAAATACAAAGATAAGTGTAGGAATTTTTCGAGTAAACTTAAAGCCCATTATACTCCCCTTATTAACTGGGGCTATTCAGCAGGTTGTCTGCAGGGAAGGTGCTTCCTGAGTACTTTGCTTCAATAGCCTTTTTGATAGTAATATTATTCTATATAATTTTAAAACATCCTATAGGGGCAATATGATAACTATGAAACCGGTTATTCGGGCAATTCTTCCAGATAAATTTCAAAACAATGGTCTTTGCCGTTGAACTGAATTTTCTTGATTTTTCCGGAAAAATCTGCGGTTAAGTTCCGGTTTTCAATATCTCTGCCCAGAACCTGCCCCTTTTTAACTGTTTGGCCGGAAGCCACCGCCGGGCCGGCGGTGGCTTCTACACTGTATATTTTCATTATTTTTTCTCCGGCATTTCGAATCCCAGCAGCCTGGCGATTTTCCGGGGTATTTCTGTCTGGTCATAAAAACCGTCAAATTCACAACTTCCGGGGCCCTGAACCGCAACCACAACAGGTGTGCCTGAATGGCCTCCGGTGGAGAAATGAACGCCAGTGTATATATCCAGAATATTGGCTATTACGGTTCCACCATAACCCCATTCGTCGGCTACATTCAATTTTCCGGTGGCCTCGTCAATGACCATTTGCCTTTCCCTTGGTTTTAAATCGGTAATACCCGCATACTGTTTGAAAACCTCATCCACATTGGAACCGTCACGGTTGATAAGGTTTGCCATTCTGTCAGCGGAAGCTTCCAGTTTTTTGATACGGGGAATATTGATATTGGCGGTAATGGCCATGCCTCCGGTTTCGTGATCGTTCACCACCAGAACCAGGGTATCGGGATGTTTCTTCTGGAAATCCAGGGCAATTTTTACTGCCTTGTCCAGGGCAATGGTATCATAAACTGAACCTGCCACGTCATGGCCGTGGTTGGCCCAATCAATCTTACCGCCTTCCACCATGAGGAAAAATCCGTTGGGGTTTTTCCTCAAAACCTGAATCGATTTTTCGGTCATTTCGGCAATACTGGGTTGGCGGTTAACGGGGCGGTCGATTTCGTAAGCCATGGCCCCCTTGCAGAACAGGGCGATAATTTTTCTGGTATCGCCGGGCACCAGTTGTCGCAGAACCCGGGCATCGGGAGCAAAAAAATAACCCTTTTTCTGAAATTCCCTGATGAGGTTTCTTCCGTCTTTTCTTTTACCGGTCCAGGTTTCAATTTCGTAGGTGGCGTGGGTCAGGCTGTCCACTTTTGAAACCTCGGGGTGGGGTTTGATTGTTTCCCTGGTGGGAAGAAAATCTTCTCTTCCGCCGCCCATAAGAACATCAATTTCTGTTTTCAGAAATTGATCGGCAATTTCGTCCATCATTTTTCTGCTTTTGACGTGAGCGCCGAAAGCTGCCGGTGTGGCGTGAGCCATGGGAACTGTGGTTACAAGCCCGGTGCCCATACCTCGTTCTTTACACATTTCCAGTATGGTTTTTAATTTTGTTCCATCGGGCAACATGGAAATACAATAATTTTTGGTTTTGAAGCCGGTGGCAAGTGCTGTCCCCGAGGCTGCCGAATCGGTGACGAGTTTATCCAGGCTGTGGTTAAAAGCCAGCCCCGATGTTGTCATTTTTTCCATATGAAGGCGATGTTCCGGGTCGCCGTTTCCCTCTACCAGGGCTGCCAGGCGTCTTTGTTGGCTTCCGGCGCCGTCACCGATAAAAACAATTACATTTTTTATTTCAGGTTTGGAATCGGATGCGGTTTCGGCTTTGTCTTGCTTCTGGGCGCTGGCGCACTGATTGAACACTAATGATAAAGCCAGAATCAGAATCAGTAGAATAATGGTTTTTTTGATGGTTGGATTTTGTTTCATTTATTTACCTCCAATAAAATTTTAACAGGGAAGTCAGTAACCATAAAGAATTTTTTTTTACTATCTTCAGGAGTGATTTATTCATGAAAAAAGCAATAAAAACCTTTATGTTTTTCATTCTACTTGTTTTGATTTTTCTGTCAACAGGAATTTCCTTCAGCGAGCCTTTAAAACCGGGGTTTGATATCGATGGCTTTATTCCCGGCCAGCCAATAGAAAAATTATCAGGTTTGGGTATGCCATTTCCCAATGACTGCGCCGGCTGGCATATTTTTACCAATGATAACGAAAATTATTTAAAATTTCAATTTGCAAAAAAACAAGACTGGTATATAAACAAAATTCAACTTGAAGATAAAGAGATGGTTTCTTCAGAGTTGTTAAATAATTCTCATTTGATGCTCACAGGCAAAGTTATAGAAAAAATGCGGACGGGCAGAAACCTGGGCCTGGGAAATTCTGCCGGTGAATTGGAAGATGCTTATGGGAAACCTCACAAAGAATTTGAAAAAAGAAACAGAAAAGTATGGATATATAAAAATTCGGATTTATATCTTACCTATATAATGATAAATGATAAAATAAAATCTATATTACTTGAAAAAAGATAAATTAATCAAAATACAAAGCGTTGGTTTTTTCATAGGCTCTGTTCAGTTTTATCCGGGCGCTGTCAATGGCTATCCGTGCCTCGTTAATAAGGGTGAAATTACAGGTTTCCATAAACTCCCGGTAAAAATCCAGGGTGGCTATAAAAAGGCTGGCAGCTTCAATATAGCAGGTATTTATTTCCTGCATTCTTTCTGCCAGGTTCGGAGGAGGCGCTTCACCCGCCAATTCTTCCATCAGTAATTGAATTCTGTTTTCAATTACGTCCAACTGGGTGGCAGTTTTTTCATACAGGACTTTTTTTATCTCGGGGTTTGTCTGGTTTGTCGCCACTTCCGCCAGGTATTCGCCAATCTCCAGTAATGTAAATATAACTCCCAGTTCTGTGTCGTTGCTCTCTGTTTTCATCCTGACCTCCAGATATAATTATACCCCAAATTTTTGAGTTTACCTGCTGGTTTTACAGAATTTATCCAGATAATAAAGGATTGCCGGGGTTGATATTAAAAACAGAAACAGACTTTGTAAAACAGGTGAGATTATGAAAATAAGAAATTTTTGGGTTTTTATTACTTTAATAATTATTTTTCTGTCACAGTCTCCCGTAACGGGTGCTGATGACAGCTCGGCTCCCCTTTTTTTACTGGACAACCTCCAGAAATTTGACAGAAAAGGGAATGTGAGCCTTATTCAGGCGCTGGAGAACGGAAATTTCCTCCTGGCTTCCGTCGATTACAGGACCGGGGATTTTAAACTGCTGATCGCTTCCTCCCGGGGCCGGGTATATAGAAGAATCAAAGCTCCAGTTAAAGATGCCGAATATATTACCGCTGATTCTGACGGAAACCGGATTCTGCTATATTCCCCCACAAACTTTTCATTTTATTACTGGACCAGAAAATCCCGTAAGTGGAAGTTAATCAAGGAACGAATCGGCGCAACGCCGGGTTTTGCCTTGTTTGGTGGAAGAAAATCCTATCTGTATTTCAAGAAAGACAGGATATATGCCTGGGGTTATTATTATGACAGGGCTGGCGAATACCTGGATGAGGGGCTGGCCACCATCGATCCTGAAAAGCAGGGCGAAGATTCGGTAAATGATATTATCAGATACTCGCAAATGAAGAAAATAAGTAAGAACTATATGCCCGGAGCCCAGAATGTGAGATTTGTAACCGTGAACCCCCAATATGTGGTATTTAATTTTTCTGATAACGAACAGGGTTTCCTGGTGGGATACCGGCGGGGAACTGAAGAAGATTTTTTAATTGATAACTTTAAAAGGTATCAGGGTTGCGATTTGCGTGAAAAAAGCAACATATTAGCTTATGCGGTCCAACCCCTGGGAAACAGTTCCGGCGGGGCAATGTTTTTATATGACCTGGATTCCCAGTTGCCAACCCGGGCTTTCCCCGGAAGGTATTTTAACCCCAGGTTTGCCCCGGACATGAAAAAAATAGGGGTTTTAAGAAACCAGGAATTAATAAACCGGATTAGACTTTCAGCATTGGTAATAATTGAACTTGAAGGGGAAGAACCCGGTGGGGAAATCGGATTTCCCACTTCTGAACCTCCTCTGTTATGGAAATTTACCGGCAGAAGATACAACTATGTAACGTATATAACCCGAGATGGGGTGTTCCGGAAAAAGATATGAAAATGCTGAATCATTTTAAAACAAAAATCATGTTTTCAGGCTTATTATTCTTATTGATGATAAATATTGGTTATGCAGGTGAATTAAAAGACTTCAAACCCGACGGTATTGTGATTCATCATTCGGCCTGCCCTGAAGCTGGGGAGTTTCATTATAAGGTAACCGTTGGTGGGAAAGTTATAAGGGGAGTTTCCTCCAAAAAAACAATAGAACACCTTGGTACCGATTTTAACCACCGTTCATTGATGGTATTGGTGGAGGGCAATTTTGATAAGACTGAAGGCTTTTCGGGTGTTCAAAAACATGCGCTTGAGGAGCTTCTGTTTGAGCTGATGAAAGAATATGAAATTCCTCTGAGCCAGATTGAACGCCATAAAGATCACGATCTGGAATTGTCCTGCCCCGGCGGGAATTTTTCCTATTTTGAACTTCTTCATTCCATGGCCATCAAGATATTAAGAGCAAACAGACAGCCTCTGCTGGAAGAAATTATTGCGGAGAAAGGTTTGAAGCTTCCCCTTGAGGATGCCCAGCTGGTGGTTTATAAATCCCGTTACCGGATGGATTTATATTCGGGTAAGATTTTGCTGAAATCTTATAAAATCGGGCTTTCCAACAAACCTGCCGGAGACAAGTTGAAGGAAGGGGACAGGAGAACCCCGGTGGGAGAATATTACATTTGTGAAAAATACCCCATGCGGGCGTGGATGGAGATAAATTATCCCAATAAGCAGAATGCAGAAAAAGGTTTAAAAAATAAAGTTATAGATAAAGAACAATACAGAAAAATAGTTTATTTTGCAGGGATGGGGGGTATTCCCTGGCATGATTCTGATATGGGCAATGATATTGGCCTGCATGCCGGGGGGTTTGATTACGGCAGGATGAGAAAAGACTATACGGCAGGTTGTGTCGGGCTGGAGGACGCTGAAGCATACGAAATTCATAGAATAATTCTGCCGGGTACCCGGGTTTTAATAAAGGAATGAAAAATCATAAAATAGTATTAAAATTCAGGAATTTTTATTAAAAAAGAGGAAATGGTTAACCGCAATTAAAAGTTTATATCTTCAGGCTTATAATTAAGGAGGGTCTTGATGGATCCGGTAAACTCAAAACCAATATTACAGGGAGAATACAAACTGCTGAAGCTTTTGCAGAAACTGCCTTACAGTACTTATTATCTGGGGACCAGTCTTCATAACCCCACTGATCGGTGGGCTATTAAGGAAATTTCTTTATCTTTTGAAGATCCTGAAGAGAGATGCAGGGTTTTTCGTCATTTCGAGGGCATTGCCCGGAAATATACAAAAATAAACCATCCCCTTCTTGTTCCTTTAGAAGATTGTTTTTATGAAAATGATTATGAATATATAATTTTTCCATTCATACCCGGCCACCGTTTGCAAGAAATTCTGGAATTGCGGAAGAAACCTTTTACCGAGTATCAGGTTATTGATTTTACCCGTCAGGTTGCAAGCGCCCTGGAACATCTTCACGGCCATGGCATTATTTTTCATGATCTGAACCCCTCCAATATTATTGTAACCCCTGAGGGCTCAATAAAGCTTACCGATTTCGGGCTGGGCAAAATGTTGGCCCGCCGTGAGAAAAATCAACCCAAATGGGGTACCCTGGGTTATGCTCCGCCTGAACAATATGGCGATGCCCCGGTTTTAACCCAGCAAAACGATATTTTCGCCCTGGGTGTGGTAATTCATCAAATGCTTACCTTCTGGGATCCGTCTCTTGCCAGGGGTGAATATCCCCCGGTGAGCCAGTTTAATTCCGAGGTAAGCAGGGAATTGGAGAAAATTATTTTAAAAGCAACCAAAAGTGATCCTCACCAGAGATATGAAAATATAAGAAAATTGCAAGAGGATTTACAGGCTGTAATCAATAAAGAACTTAAAAGGGAAAAGCCCAGGCAGGAAGAAGAAAGTTGGCTTCAAAAACTGGCCAGGGAACTGGCGCGCCCTTTTAAAAAAGGTAAATAAAGGGAACTCTTTTAAATTTTTTTGATTAGGTAAAATTGTAAATATTTTAGTAACTAAGGAGTTTTTTTGGGATGTACATAGAACTTTATAAATTTGTCGAAGGCGACGAAAAATGCGAAAAGGGAGAATACCTGGGTTATGTTTCCTTAGAGGAAGACGATGTCTATATTGATGTGGACAGCGACGAATTAGCTGAAAAACTTGAGGAGTTATTCTCCGAACCCATTTATGCTTCCAGTGAAGCTGGCCTGGAACAGGAATTCGAACCCTACACCCTGGAATTTTTCCGCAATGTATTATTGATATTGCCTGATTATGATGTCCGGGGTTGCCTTAAAGAAGCTGAGGAAGGGGAATCTATTTTAGAAATGGGTTCCGCCATAACCGAGGAAGAACCCATTGAAGGAGAAGCTCCTGCCGACCTTACTCTGGGTATGGAAATGGAAGGCTTCGCAGAAGAAGGTTTTGAAATAGAAGAAGAGGAAGAAGGCGTGGAACTGGAAGAAGAAGCTTTTGACAAGGAAGAAGAACTGGATGAGATGGAAGAGGATGAATACGAAGATTAATTTTCTGAGTTCCACAATTGTCCATTAACTCCCTGATACTACCGGGGAAGCTTAACCGCTTCCCTGTTTAATTATAGGATAAATTTACCGGGAGGTTCATATGCGGGAGAAAGATTTAAACGGAAAAAAACTGGCAAAAGAAATAAAAAATGAATTGAAAAAAAACGTGGAGCGTTTTGTAGAAAAATTCAATAAAACACCCCGGTTGGCAATTGTGGCAGTGGGCCATGACCTTTCTGCCGAAGCTTACATAAGAAGCAAACAAAGAACCTGCAAAAAAGTTGGGATTGACAACGATTTGTTTGAGTTGCCCAGGACAGCTTCACTGAAAGATTTAAAAGAAACCCTGAATAAGTTGAATAGGGATGAATCGATTCATGGAATAATTCTGGAAATGCCACTGCCCGGCCATATCCCTTATGGCGAGGCGGTTTCCCTGATTGATCCCGGCAAGGATGTTGACGGCCTGCATCCTGCCAACCTGGGGTTGTTATCTCTGGGGAAACCTGTTTTTGTACCCAACACACCCAAGGCTGTGATGAAGATTCTGGAAGAAAATGGAGTGGAGATTGAAGGCAAACAGGTGACAATTGTGGGCAGAAGCCTGGCTGTGGGGAAACCACTTCTGGCATTAATGCTGGAAAGCAATGCCACCCCCACGGTTTGTCACAGCAGGACTGTGGATTTGGCTTCGCACACCAGACGGGCGGATATCCTCGTGGCAGCTGTGGGCAAGGCTGGCTTTATAACCGCCGATATGATAAAAGAGGGCGCTGTGGTTATTGATGTGGGGATTAACGTTGTGGATGATGGTATTGTGGGGGATGTGGCATATGAAGGGGTTTATGATAAAGCTTCCCTGATTACCCCTGTTCCCGGTGGCGTGGGCCCCCTGACGGTGGCCATGATTCTTGAGAACACCTTCAGAGCAGCCTGGTTGAGTCTGGGCCGGCCGGAATTAAAGCATAATCTGTTTAAATCTCCGGGAATAAACTGCAATTTTATTCCTTCTGAATAAACGAGGTGAAATATGTCGATTCTGGAGGCCAGTGAGGCCTGTTTAACTTATCCCAATGGAGTTGAAGCTCTGAAAGATATAAATATTTTTATGGATCAGGGTGAGTTTGTATTTTTAATGGGCACTACGGGTTCGGGTAAATCGAGCCTGTTAAAACTTTTTTACCGTGATGAGGTGCCCACCTCGGGTGAGGTTTATGTAAACAACCATGATATTACTGAGCTTCCCCGGAACAGAATATATATGCTTCGTCGTAAAGTGGGGGTGGTTTTTCAGGATTTCAAGCTGTTGGATTACAAAACCGTAAGGGAGAATGTATCTTATGCCCTGGAGGTTACCGGGTACCAGCCAAAAAAAATTGCAGAAAAAGTGGATATGGTTCTGGATATAGTAGGGCTTATGGATAAAAAAGACCGGTATCCCGACGAATTGTCAGGGGGAGAGAAGCAACTGACCTCCATAGCCCGTGCTTTGGTTTATAATCCCCCCGTGCTTCTGGCCGACGAACCCACCGGCAACCTGGACAGCGTTTCTGCGGATAATGTTATGAAGATTCTTGAATATATAAATTCCAATGGGACCACTGTAGTTGTGGCAACCCATAACCAGGAAATAGTAAAAAAGATGAATAAAAGAGTAATTACTTTAAAGAAAGGCAAAATTATATCCGATGAAGGAGGGGCAAATCCCGATATGGAAATTCAAGGGAAAAAAATAACCCCCTCCAATAAAATGGACTTAAGATAAAAAAGGAAGAAAATGTCTGCTAACCATAAATATTTTTTTCGTGAAGTAAATCAGAATTTTAAAAGAAATGTTATGCTTCATATATCATCCATAGCTACGGTTATGGTATTGATATTTCAGCTGGGTTTTTTCGGGCTTATAACCAGCAATTTGAACAATTTCAGCCAGAGCATAATGGAAAAATTCAATGTTACCGTGGTGATAGTGCCCGATTATAATATAGAAAAGATAGGCCAGTTGAAAGCCCGTATATTGAAACACCCCAATATTGAAATAGCCCGGTTCATTCACAGGGATGTAGCTTATAAAAAACTGAAGGAAAGCCTGGGAACCAGCATTGAGATGGAAAACCTTACCAACAACCCTTTACCCCACACCCTTGAGTTGGATTTAAAGGAGCCCAGGAAAATCAAGGAGTTGTCGGAAGAGGTTTCCAAATATCCCGGAGTAGAAGAGATCAGGTATGGGAATGTGGAGTTGGTGGAAAAACTGATTAAACTATCTAACCGGATAAAGATAATCGGCATGGTAATCATAATAATTCTGGGAATTTCGTCGGTTTTTCTGATAGCCAATACTATAAAACTCACTGTTTTTTCCCGAAGAAAGGAAATTGCCATTATGGAGTTGGTGGGAGCTTCCCATTTGTTTATTCAGGGGCCTTTTATTGTGGAAGGGCTGGCTCATGGAGTCCTGGGCTCCACTATAGCAATCGTATTGCTAAATTTTATTTACTCGGGTTTTTACAGCGTAATAAGCAAGGATATGCCTTTCATACCCGTCATCCCTCCTGAGCTGATCGCTGTAAAAACCAGCATGTATCTGCTATCAGCAGGAATCCTGGTCAGTGGGGTATCCAGTTATATTTCTGTAAATAAATATTTGAAATTATAAAAACTCAAAAAAGTTAACATTTATTTAATCTAATAACCTTGATTATTAAGAGGATAGGACTATTGAAATAGAGAACATGAAAAATGTTCTTCTAAAGGAGTTTTTAAATCAACCGGAGGTGGTTCCAATTCGGTTCTTAACCTGTAAAATAGAAAAATTTCTGAATGTAAAATCTTATATAACAATATTTTTTGTTGCAATTTTCAGCATGGTTGCGTTACAGCCCGGTGAATGTTCATCTCTTTCCTGGAAAAAGCAGCAGTTGTATAATGTCCGCAGCAGTCTGCGAAGTGTAAAAAAGAGACTGGAAATCACCAATGTCCGGGAAAAAGATATGTTCCACCAGCTTCATCAGGCTCAGAACCGCCTCAGAAGCGTCAAGGGAGAGGTTTCCTATTTAAATAATAAGATTAAGACTTCTGAAACCGACATAAAAAGGCTTCGGTCAGATCTGGAAAGATTAAAAAAGGAATATGATAAAAAACAGGTTGTTTTACAGAAACGTTTGCGTCAGATATATCTGAATGGCGAAAACAGTTTTGCTGAAGTTGTCCTCTGTTCACAGGATTTTTCCGACTTCGTGAATCGAACCGATTATTTAAAGCGAATCAGCGAGTCTGACGAGAAATTGATAAAATCATTAAAACTCGAGCAGCAGGCCATTGCATTCAAAGAGAACCAGATTCAGGATAAATACACCCGGATGCTTTCATATAGAGGCCGCTTAAAACAGAAGAAAGTAACCCTGGAGAGCATCGAGGAAAAAAGGGAAGTTCTTCTTCATAAAGTAGAAAAAGAAAGAAAATTTTATCTTACCAAAAAATGGAAGCTGGAAGAACATACCTATGAACTGGAACAGGAAGTTCAGACCCTGATTCGTGAATATCAGCGGAAAAACCGGGGAAGTAAAACTTACGCCCGTGGAACCGGAACCTACAATTGGCCGGCTGACGGTGTTATTACATCCAACTTTGGCTGGAGAGTCCATCCCATTTATGGAAACAGTAGGTTTCATACAGGTATAGATATTGGCGCCTATCATGGAAGCGGAATAAGGGCCGCTGACAGCGGAAATGTCATATACAGCGGCTGGTGCGGAGGTTATGGATACACTGTCATGATCGATCATGGCCGCGGAGTAACCACCCTTTATGGCCACTGTTCAGAACTTTATGTAAATGTAGGGCAGGCGGTGTCCAAGGGCGATACCATTGCCGCTGTGGGAAGCACCGGAAATTCCACCGGCCCCCACCTTCATTTCGAGGTCCGGCAGAATGGCTCTCCGGTAAGCCCATGGGGTTTCATTAAATAAAAATCACTCGCAAACAATCAATAAAATTAAAAACCCGCAATGCGGGTTTTTTTGATTCCAGAAAAATTACTTTAATAGTTTCATTGCGAGGTTTCACAGAAACCGTGGCAATCTCAATTTGGCTCGGGTTTGTTCTATACCCACTTGTCTTGCGTCTGTGAGCACCAAGTTCTTTTTCATTTTCCACCCAGCGAAGATGCGAACAATATGTTCCCCAATTCTTAATTGGGGTGGTACAGAGATCGCTAGTCGCTGGACGCTCCTCGCGATGACGAAATTCGGGTGTTTGTTCATAACCCACATTTACCTTGCGGTTGTGAGCGCCCGGATCTTTCGCCGCTTTAAAAACTACTGTTCAAAAAAAAACCGGCCAGGCTGACCGGTTTCCAATTTTTGTTTTCATTATTTATAGATATGATTCTGGTATTACATTTCCCCGGTTCAACAACCCTTCAGGGTCCACCACTTTTTTGACCCTGGCTGTTTTTTTCAGGTCATCTTCAGGATACATAAACTGCAGGTAGGGAATCATTCTGCCTTCCACAGGAAATTGTTTTTTACCCACGCCATGTTCAGCTGAGATGGTACCGCCCATTTCAATTCCTTCTCGGGCAATTTCCAGGTAAACTTCCTTCACCTTCTGCAACTCACCGGTATCTTTTGCCATAAAGTTCATATGTAAATTATTATCGCCGATATGTCCGAATACCACATAATCTATACCCGATTCGTTACCTTTTGTTTTATAGATCTTGAATATATCTTCCAACCTGTCGTCAGGCACCGCCAGATCCATTCCCATTTTTTTTACGCCCCGTCTGCGAACTATATCATTCACGTTTTCGGGCAAAGAATGCCGAAATAACCGCAACCTTTCCCGATCCTTATCTGTGAGGGCAGACCAGTCTTCAATTACATTGAATTCTTCAAAGAATTCCATCCATTCCATCATAACTTCATCCGGGTCTTCCGGAACAAACTGCTCGAAAAAAACCGCAGCTTCAGCAGTTTCTGAAACTCCCGATTCTGTTTTTCGAATAAATTCCAGTGAGTTTTTATCGAAATAATCCAGGGTAACTGCATCTATGACCGACTCAGGATTCCGGGATTTATGCCGGGCAGCCTTGACAAATTCGAGAGAGTCAGCTTCAGAACCAAAGAAGACAATGCATCCGAACAGCTCATCTTCGTTTTTATAAAGCCCGAATTCCACTTCGGTTATAACCCCAAGAATTCCCTCGGAGCCTATGAACAGATCGATAAGATCCATGCCGGGTTTTGAAAACAGGCCGGAAGCATTTTTGACATCAGGCATTTCATAACCGGGAATGGGCAGTTCTTTTTGTGAGCCATCTGGATATTCCAATTTGAAATTTCCCAGGTCATCGGCAAAAATCTCGCCTCTTTGAACTTCCAGCAATTCACCGGTAGGCAGAATAACTCTCAGCCTTTTTACCCAGGGACGAATTGCCCCCAGTTTAAAACTTCTACCGCCGGAAGCATTGGTGGAAACATTTCCTCCAATTAATGACGACCATTCGGTGGGATTGGGAGGATAATACAAGGGCATATCAGCAATCACAGCATTTAAATCATTTAAAGACAGCCCCGCCGGAACAACTGCCAAGGCATCTTGAGAGTTCAAATAAAAACTCACATCAGCTTCCATACCCTCATGTTCAATTTTCCTGTTTTTCCATTCAGGTATATCCCTGACTTTTACAAGTTTATCAGTAGAGAGAATAACACCGCCCAGAGGTACCCTGGAGCTGGTGATACCTGTGCCGCCCCCTGAAATTGTAACCGGGGTATGATTGTCATAAGCCCATTTTAAAACCGATACCACCTGCTCTTCGGTTTCGGGAAAAAAGATTTTTTCCGCTTCGCCCTTCATGGCGCCAGCTTCATCGGTAAGATATTCGCTTATAATCTCCTGTTCATCTGATGAATTTATATTTTCCAGGGAAAATTCTTCCAGATTTTTTAATTTTATCAATGAGGTTATTGCCATTAAAAATCCTCCTCAATCTTTTATCTTCTCTTTCAAATAGCCTTTCAACATATGAATTACAATGCCCACTCCGCCGGGGTTGAAATCCCGCCAGGGCAGGATAATGTCGGCGTAGCGCTTACTCTTTTCCACAAATTCAAGGTGCATGGGCCGTACAGTATTAAGATATTGATCAATTACCGAATCCACCGACCTGGCCCGCTCGGCTATATCTCTTTTCAGACGTCGAATAAAACGAATGTCATCATCGGTATCTACATATACCTTGAAATCCATAATTTTTCTCAAAACATTGCTTTCAAGAACCAGAATACCTTCCACTATAAGTATTTCAGTTGGTTCAACCCTTATTGTTTCTTTATGGCGGGTATGAGTCACAAAATCATATACAGGCATGTCTATGGCATGGCCTTCTTTCAATTGTTTCAGGTGTCTTGCCATAAGTTCCGAATCGAAAGCTTCAGGGTGATCGAAATTGACCTTGGCCCTTTCCTCTACAGGAAGATGAGCCTGGTCTTTATAATAATTGTCCTGAATCATAATTACTACGGGATGAGGTTCCAGCTCCTTACCTATCATTTCAGCTACCGTGGTCTTACCCGACCCGGAACCTCCTGCTATTCCTATTACCAGATTGTTGGGCATTTCAACCTCCATCATAAAAAAAATGAAGCTTATGGCTCCACTTTAATTTCATTTTTTACTTTATTCACACCGGGTGTTTTTAATGCAATTTTCTGTGCTAAATCTTTCAACTCCTGGGATGGAACCGAGCCTTTCAAGATGCATTCGGAACCATAAACTTCAGGTTCAAGATTCATGGGGGCCAGCTCCTGATTAGTGTTGAAATTGGTTTTGACCGATGTGGTTTTCGATCTATCAAGTTGTCTTATTGATGCGGATTTAGTATCAGTTTTTTCTGAAACATAGGCGCCACAGCCTGCCAGAAAAATTAATATAGAAAAAACAGCAATAATTTTAAAAATGCCTTTTTTGTTCATAATTATCTCCTCTCTGAAAATAGTATTTTGATTAACCCCTGAGGGTTCCTGCCAGTTTTGAATTTCTTTTTATTTTTTTATAAATGTATATAAAAAGGAAATATGTTATTTTAATAGAATTCACTGGTAAATATCAGTCCTGATGGAGGTTGTACTTGTGAAAAAAGACTTATATAAAAAAGAAGAAATAACCAGAAAAGAATTCTTACAGATGGGTTTTTCAACCTTATTGGGAATAACAGCAGTGGGGTTGATAGGTTGCAGGGATGACAACATGCCCAGGCCCAATATCCCTGTCCCTAAAGTTTACAACTTTATAGGTGATCCTGCAAAAAAAGTTTTCCACAAACATGGTTGCAAATTTGCGCCCAGTGAAAATAAGGCTGTATTTTTTGATGCTCCGGGGGCAGCTCTTTCTTCCGGATTCAGAGCCTGCACCCATTGCAAACCTGACAGACTTTGACATTACGGGGCAACGCCCCGTTTTTTAATTCCACACATACTTTTTGTTCTGTTTCAGAGGACTTCTTAATTGTACAATAGAAGGAATAATGTTAAGCTTCTAAATTTGGAGGAAAATTAAATGAAAAAAAGCCTGTTGGCATTAATGATTATAACTCTTCTGGTGGTACCGTTTTTTTCCGGTTGCGCAGCTGCAGCCGCCATGCTTTTAAACAATAACGATTCCAGCGGAAGGGGAAACATTATATTGGGGAGCCAGACATTAAATTCCGATGGCAATTCCAGCGTTCTCATGTACAGTTATGGAGCAGATAGTTCAGAGTTCGAAGGTATCACCGAGCTCAGTTTAAAATTCCCCAACGGAGAAACAAAAAATTATGCTTCCATAAGCGGGTCGGTTGGTTCCAGTAATTTTTATGTAGGTTCATCAGGAGAAAACCTGGGAGGTATTACAGATCCTTTCTATTATACCGTTAACCGCCCCATATACCTTGCCTGCCAGGATTACCCTGCCCCTCTGAACGGGACATATACCGCAACCATAGGAAACGATAACCGGGAAATTGATTATCCCGCCACTGATTACATGGCCCCTATTTCCACCAATGACATTTCCACAGGAGGCGGAGAGGGTTTTCTGAATGTTGGTGGCGGCGATACCATTGTAATTGCCAACCAGAATAATACCGACTACCGTTATCTCTGTAGAATTTATGATACCAGAACCAGCGAAAACCAGGTAACTAATTACTGGGTTTCCGCAGACGTAAGGGACATTAAATGGACAGACCCTCAAACTCTGGCTGACTTCTTCGTTAACAGCACCAAAGGAGCTACCAACGGAGAAGTACAATTTACCATACCCGGAGGCATTTTACTGCCGGGCAGCCAGAACCTGAGAGTTATAATCAATGCTTACGATGTCTCCAATATTACTGCGGGGACAGATGGAAACATAAAATACACTATCCTGCCTACTTCTGAAATTCGATTTTATTTATCGGGAAAATAGAAAAATATTTTTGAAATATATTGATAATGTGCTATAATTAAGAGGAAAATATTTGGAGGAAAACCAATGGATACAGAAAAAAACAGGGGAAAACCAGAAGAACAGATGAATACTTCCAAAGCGCAGAATGACGGTTCTTATCATATACACAGAACCACCAAGCTGTATAAGGACGTACCTGTCCAACTCAGTAAACAGGTGGTTAAAGGTTGCGCCATAGACAGCAATATTTATAACCGGGGAAAAGAAGACAAACAGGGATTTCGCCAGGCCGAAGATATTGTTCTTCTAAAACTCAGCCTCAAAGAAATGAAAGGTGAGCTTGACGATCTCACCGAAGAACACATGGTTAAATCTGAGGAAATTGCAAAGATCGTAGATCAGAACGGTTATGTTACCGTGGATACCATGAAGGAACACGGAATAACCGCGCTTTTTACCGACCACACACGCATAGGCGAACTCGATTTTGTAGATATTGACCATATTGCCTCCGAGATTCGCCGTATCGATACCTACTGCTATCGCCATGATTCCAGCATCGAGGAAACCGGAGAAATTGATACCAGCGGGCCCACAGCATGGCAACTCGTAGGAGTTAACCTTTCCCTGGAAACCGCATACTGGGAATCAAAAGAAGAATACCACCATCAGAATTTCTTCAAAATGCTGGCAATGAAATCAATTAAATAAAATTTAAATTCCAGCAAACAAGGGGCTATCCCAACAGGATGGCTCTTTTTATTTTTCCTAAAAAAAATAGAAATTTGTTGTTGCAAGCCCGAAATGGCGCCACAGATAAAATTAGCCCTGTCATTGCGGGGTTTCGAAGAAACCGTGGCAATCTCAATTTAGATCAGGTTGGTTCCTTACCCACTTACTTTGCGTCTGTGAGCGACTGGGTTTTTGCCTGTTGAAAAAACAATAATGCGAACAATATATTCCCCCATTCTTAATGGGGCACGTCGCTTGGCGCTCCTTGCGATGACGAAATGATCATTATTCAGCCTAGAACAAAGAGGGTGCCCCTTTTTTTGGGGGAGCCCCTGAAAGCTTTTATTCCGAAAACCTTACAGGATTCTGGCAAGAAGCAGGCAGGGGTTGCCTGCTTCCCAGCCGGGATAAGGATCGATCTCATCGATTTCGATAAATTTGTTTTTTTTATAAAAACGGCGGGTAATTTCATAAGGTGGATAATCAACTCCAGCGGAAAGGGTTTTGGTAGTAATGAGTTTTCTGCCCTCTTGTTCAAGGTTCCCGGTTATTTCTTTCAATAACATACCGCCCAGCCCCTGATTCTGAAACTCTTTCTTGACTGCCAGCCAGGTTATTTCAGTAACACTGGAATTTTTATGAATAACAGTAATAAACGCAGCTGTTTCTTCGTTGATTTTTATAACGTGAAGGTTGTGGGCCTGTAAATCTTTTTTTAATTGAACCAGCCCTGACCGGTTGAAATAATCCGGCAGGCCGGCTGCGATTTCCAGGCAGTCTTCGATGTGATTTAAATTTCCGGGACATATTTGAATATGGTTATCTTTCACTATAGCCTTCAATGCCTTTTGTTTCAGATTTGGTTATTTCCTTTTCGAGCTGTTGTTTTTTTTCTTCTATTTTTTCAAGGTCAGTTGTAAAGTCAACGGGGACGGTGGTTCCCAGCCCTTTTGCTCTAGCGTAGGAAACCAGGCCGGTAAAAATGCCGTTAGCGCATTTCTGCCTGAATGATGGGGTGATAAGAAGGGAGGCGTCGGAAGGGTTAGATATGAAGGCACATTCCACCAGTACGGCGGGCATTTGGGTATTTCTTATGACGTAGAATGAATTATTCCGGGTGCCGATATTTCTCAACCCGTTGGCAGCTACAAGGTTTTCCTGAATATGGCGCGCGAGTTCCCCGCTGTCGGCCTTGCAGTAGTAAGTAGTGGTGCCGTTGACATGGGAGCTGGTGTTGGCGTCGATATGTATGGAGACAAAAATATGGGCTCTGGTTTCGTTGGCAATTTTAACCCGGTCGCCCAGCTCTCTTGCGTCGCTGGAGCCGGCGAAAGAGACGTCCCGATCGGTGGTGCGGGTCATGACCACATTCCAGCCTGCTTTTTTCAGCAGTTTTGCCAATCTCAGAGCTATGTCCAGGGTTAATTTTTTCTCCTGGAGCCCCATGGAGCTGTTGCAGGCGCCTGGGTCGCCGCCGCCGTGGCCAGGATCGATGCAGATAACCACTCCGCCGGGGGCTGGGAAATCAGTGATACCAAAGCCCTGTCTTTCTGCAAACCGGGGATTGATGGTTTTATCGTAAACTTCCATTCTGATTTCCAGGGGACGGTCTGGATCGGGAAAAACCTTGACCTGGCAGGGAACATGAAGTTCAAAGGAAACCCGGACCACCGGGTCGGGCAGATCCCGGTATTGTTTAACATTAACGCTTTTGATATAGCCCACGTTGAAATTCTTGCTGAACTCTTTGGCGGTATAAACACAGTTTGGTATATCTACGAAGTAGCGGTTGTCGGGAGGAAGAAGTCGGCGCCATTCGTATTGAACCGGGCCTGTGGTCAGGAGTTTGAAAACCACTCGGTTTTCTTCTTCATTAAGCCGCAAATCGGTAACCCGTTCCTGTTTTAAATCTTGAACCGGCGCCACAA
>CAZSLZ010000015.1:0-32643 GCA_964607865.1 uncultured bacterium | reverse complement strand
ACATTTATACCCCAGTATTATCCCGATATATCAATTTGAATAATTTTTAATTGTTGTGATAAAAATCATGGTTTTTTACAAAGAATATGTTATAATAATAAGATAGAAATAATCTTCTGGATGTTTCAAAGGTTACCTGGAGCACCAATGAAGAGAAGAACAAGATATTGAGTTACAAGAGAAAAGCCCACGGGCTTTTCTGTTTTTCGGAGTAAAAAAAAGTTGTATCATAAACCTTTACTTGTGGTTTTCTGCGTTATATATTAATAACAACATATTTATGAGAGGGAAAACATGGATAGTATTTCAGCAGGAAATTCAAACCAGGGCGTTAAGAAACCCGATGCCGGCAAAAACGGGCCAGACAGGCGCAACTCAGGCTCCCCAGCCAAGCCACACCGGGAACATGGACAACACGTCAGAACGACTATGCCACCGTCAGCGCTTCCAGCGCCCAGGCAGATGCTGCCCAACGCATTACCGGTGAGCGGATTAACCAGGAAAACAGGCCCCAGAATAAATCCGGAAAAAAAACCCACCGATGATGCCTTTAC
Organism: uncultured bacterium; assembly: GCA_964607865.1. GTDB lineage: Bacteria > Vulcanimicrobiota > JAJTBE01 > JAJTBE01 > CAZSLZ01 > CAZSLZ01. Next base: position 32,089 of record CAZSLZ010000015.1, on the reverse strand, counting down.
CGAAAGAGGCGCAGAAAAATTTGATAATTTAAATAAAGCCAGGAAAGAATTGAAAAATGCCGGCGAAGGCAAAAATGAAGAGATTAACGGCAAAAAAAGAGCAGGTGGATCAAAAAGCTAACCAGGAGATTGATGAACAGAACCAGCAGAGAGAACAGGAAAAAGCCAAACCGGACCAGGAAAAACAGAAAGGTTTACGCAAAGGCAATTATGACCGGGGATTCTTGAATTGGAGGCCAGAAAAGCCCAGATAAAACGGGATGGTGAGGCCCACAGGCATTCAATTAAACGCCATCATATGTCAGGTAAAAACCCTCTGGGAAAAGAAATCGAACTGACCACCCGCAGCGGAAAGGCAGCTTATGACGAAGAAGCCGGAGAAGACAGGGTTAATGATATGCGTTGGCAGACTAAGGAAAAACGCATTCCCGGAGAAGAAGATCCTTTTTCAAAGAAGGAAAGCCTGACCATGCACTATATAGGCAGGGATGATTTTACTAATAATAATAAGGATACTTCTCACCAGATCAAGCAGGATACATTTGTCAACCGTATGCCCGATGGTTCTGTTGCCATCACGGTAAACAAAATAGATACTCATTACGATAAAAACTATGCCAATGAAGATCAATGGAACCAGGAATTGCATACCTCAAGCAAGATTGAATGGCCTGACGGAAAAGTAAAGAGCACTTCAACCACTGAAATCACCGAAAAAGCAGGGAATGAGGTTAATGTAAGAACTATCAGGACCCAGAATGGGAAAAGGGTATCTTCTCAATCTGTAACAACCAATCCCACTGAAACCGATGCTGACGGTTTGAAGGCAGCCTGGTGGCAGAACCCACAGGATCTGGTTACTCAACTGGGTGATAAGGTAATGTCAGATTTTTTGTGTAAACCCCACAGATAGCTCTTTTATCAGAGCTATCTTATTCTTTTATTCGTTTTGGCACACCCCCTTTCCTTGAAAAATAACTGACTAAAGTTAAAACAGGAAAAATTTCATTAAACTCATTGTTATGCTCCGTGGGTCGCTTGCTCTTTTCTTGCGCACGAGGCCAAGGTGGAGATTCCCCAATGAAGATGAACTTTTTTTACAGGTAAGATGACAGCCGCTCTTCGAAATAAATGGCAAGCTGACCGATTATGCAGGTCCAGCTTCTGTGTTTCTGAGTCCATTTCTTCCTGATATCCATCGTAGCAAGATAAAGCAGTTTCATCAAGGCTTCATCGGAAGAAAAAGCGCCTTTGGCCTTGAAATTTTCCTGATTCCCCGGTTGTAACTCTCGATGGGGTTGGTGGTGTAGATCAGTTTGCGGATGTCCCCGGAATATTGGACCAGTGTCGCCAGGTTAGTCCAGTTATCACGCCAGCTTTTCACCGCATATTGATACTTTTTACCCCATTTTTCTTAGAATTCATCCAGGGCGGCCAGGCCGGCCTCCTCGGTTGGAGCTTTGTTACCACCCATACCCGAGTGGTACAGAGATCGCCACGTAGCTTTTCGCTCCCCGCGATGACGAATAACCTGCCTGAAGCCTGTCATTGCGAGGTTTCGAAGAAACCGTGGCAATCTCAATTCAGATCGGGTTGGTTCCCAACCCATTTATCAGGATAGGTTTGTTTCAAGTATATCATCGTAATCCGTCATCAAATTTTATTAAAAAAATTCGAGGAACCGTTTATTTTAAAAAGCAGTTCCTCGATATGTTTTATTCTAAATTTAATTTTATCAGCCATGTACCTGGCTTTAATCAGTCCATTAACGATGTTTTATTTACTGTTATTATTTAAAGAAAACCGGGCTGAAAATGAACCATAGAACCAGAACAATTATCACCAAGACCACACTCAATACTACATTCATTTTGTGTTCCCGCTGTTTTTCAGGGCTCAGTTCTTCAATCTCGGTTTCCATCTCAGCTACCAGGTCAGGTTTTTCCTCTTCTTCTTCTTTCTTCTTTTTGCCCTTCTCAAATATTTCCAGTTTTTCCTTGGAAGGCGGAGCTGTTGCCAGGCTCACCAGTACCAGGACTGCCACTGAAATCACAAAGAGCAGTATTGCAAAATGAAGGAAATTAATGCTGGCATATTGCACCAAGGGCGCCCAAGTGAGTTTTCCACTTTTCATCAATAATTCGGAAACAAACCGCACTGCACCGAAAACAAACCCTGTTATCAGCGCGGAAATCGCCCCTTTTCCGTTGATGCGTTTCCACAGGATACCCAATAGAAATACCGCAGCAATGGGGGGTGAAACATAAGCCTGAACCGATTGGAGATAGATATAAATCTGGTTGCTCATGAGTCCAATGAGGGGCAGCCAGGCCAGTCCCACCAGAACCAGAACAACAGTGGAAAACTGTCCTGCCCTCACCAGTTCTTTTTCACCGGCATCGGGCTTATATTTCTTATAGAAGTCCATAACAACCAGGGTGGAACTGCTGTTAAAAACGCTGGACAGGGAGCTCATAAGCGCCGCCAGCAGGGCTGCCACAACCAGGCCTTTAATTCCCGGGGGAAGCAGCTCTCCTACCATGGTGGCGTACATTTTATCAGGAGCAATATCGGGAAACAGGATTTTTCCTGCCACGCCAGGCAAAACCAGTATAAAAACCGGCAGCATTTTAAGAAAGCCGGCAAAAATTGTGGATCGCCGGGCGTCAGGGACGTCTTTTGCTGCCAGTGTTCTCTGAACGATCATCTGGTCTGTACACCAGTACCACAATCCCAGAATTGGAGCTCCAAAGAGAATCCCTGTCCATGGAAACTCGGGATCGGTCATTGGTTTCCACAGGTTGAAGAAGGAAGCTGGCACCTGGGCAGCCAGGGCATTTATTCCTCCCACTTTGGAGATAGCGATAAATGTAAGAACAATACCTCCGCATATAAGAATGAAAGCCTGAAAAAAGTCGGTGTAGATAACCGCCCTCAGGCCTCCAAAAACCGTATAGACACCGGTACCCACAATCAGGACAATAGCGCCTATCCAGATATTCCATCCCAGAATAGTCTGCAGAACCAGTGCCCCGGCGTAAACCGCCACACTGACCTTGGTAAAAATGTAGGCTATAAGGGATATAGCTGACAGGTATGTCCTGCACTGTGAATTGTATCTTTTTTCCAGAAATTCCGGCATAGTAAAAACACCTGTTTTAATATAAAATGGAACGAATAGCCACCCCAGAATTAACAGAATAATACAGGCAAGCCATTCGAACTGGCCAACTGCCAGGCCGCTGGAAGCGCCGGTTCCTGCCAGCCCTATGAAATGTTCTGCAGAAATATTACTGGCAAACAGGCTGGCTCCTATAGCCATCCATCCAATAGTGCCGCCGCCTAAAAAGTAGGATTTACTGTTTTCCAGGCTTTCTCTGCTGGACCAGTAACCTATGGCTGCAACACCCACAAAATACAAAACTAAAAATACAATATCCAGGTTGGTCAATAATCTCTCCCCTTTCGTTGTTTAAAGCTGAATTATAAGCTTATTATTTTTTTCTCCAGTTGGGTGGAGGAATCAGGGGGTGTTTTTCCACAACAAAATCTTTCAAAGCTTCGTCGGAAATAATCATACGCCCCAGGTATTCCCTCATTCTTCGAACTGCACGCGCGTGCATCTGGGAGATTCTCTGCTTGGAGACTCCCAGATCGTGGGAAATGGATTCGAAGGTAAAACCCTCGAAATAATGTTTGGAAATTATATATTGTTCCCGTTCGTTTAAGTTTTCGATAGCTTTTTTCAGGTGAGCCCTTTCTTCCTTGAATTCCACTTCGGCCAGCGGCCCGCATACGGTATCGTTTTCCACCACCGACATTATGGAAACATCATCACCCTCAAATGAAGCTAAGGGTTGATCCAGGGAAAGAATATAAATACACCCCAGGTTGGCGATAAGGTCATAAACCTCGTTGGCGGATATTTTCATCTCTTCCGCAAGTTCATCGCTGGTGGGAGTCCGGCCATGTTCCTTGTAAAACTGATCGGTGGTTCTCTGAACCGCCCTGGCCTTGCCCCGGGTGCGTTCCGGTACCCAGTCCAGGCTTCTGAGGCCGTTATATATAGCCCCCCTTACTACCGGAGTTGCATAGGTCTCGAATTTATAACCCCTGGAAAGATCGAAATTATCAATTGCCCGCATAAGGCCGAATATACCATCGCTGATGAGATCATCCAGATCGGCGCCTGCCCGTAATTTTTTCAAAATACGAGTTGCGATATGGCGAACCAGAGGCAGATACTTTTCAACAAGTTCTTCCTTGGCTGCAGGATCATTCTCTTTTTTCAGTCTTATCCAGAGATCATCAGTCTCGGGCATGATAAATTATCTCCATCAAAATACACAAATATTGGCTTAATTGCAAAATTCAAAATTAAGGGTTACATTTCCTTCCTGTTTCGGAATTAACTACCATTACAATTATCATTTTTAGATTTAGAGAGAATTACCTCTTATGAACATAACCATATAAAATGCGACTAAAAATCCGAAGATAGAAGGATTAATACAAATGTTTTTTAATTTATTACATAGTTTGTTTTATAGGGAGCTGGAAAATGGACCAGGAAATAAAAAAATTAAAACAACAAATTAAAGATACCACAGTTATTGTGGGTGTAAAAAGAAGAAAAGAAGCGGCCAGGCGCCTGGGAGAAATCGGCACGCCTCCATGTGTCATCCCCCTGGTGGAAGCCCTTATGGATGAAGATAACGAAGTTCAGAGGAATGCTTTTCTGGGGCTGTCCAGCCTTACCGATCCCATTGCCCAGGAGATTCTGAGAAATCTTTACCTGAGAGATAAGAATAAGGCGCTTCTGCAAATTATCAGAAAGGGAAAGATGTATCCTGAAGATCCTGCAAGCAAGCTTTCATTTTTCCAATATATGAAATTCAAGGATGAAATGTCAGCAATGGTCAATGAAGAAAATTTCAGTGAAATTATTGACCATGTTATACAAAGCGAAGTGGATAACAAATATGAGATAATTAACACCATTTTGCCCAACGGCGGAGCACAGGCCGATATGATAATAATTAAAAAATTCATCGATAACCGGGACGAAACTCTGTTCCGAATTATCGACGAACAGAACTGGTATCCCTCCAAATTAAACCAGAAAATAATGTTTCTTTTAAAAACCGAACAATACCGCAAAGTTATTCATTTAATGGACGGCTCCGATTTCAATGAAATTGTAAAAATTGTTTTTGACGAGAAATTTCCAATGAAAAATCAACTTCATGAATGTCTTTCACAGATGACCAACCCCATTCTTATTGATGAAATTTGCCAGACCTATATGAGATTGGCTGAAGATGATCCTTCAAAGCAGGATTATTTTGCAAAAATGTTGATAAAACACGATTGGTCCCCCAACGCACCCAAGGATAAAATCTTTTTCTATATACTCACCAGATATTTAAACGATATTCTCAAACAATTCAATGTAGAGCCAAAAATGCTGGCGGGTTACCTGCAAATTCCCGAAATTAAAGAAAAAACCAACGATTCCGAGCTTATACACCTGGCTTATTCACTGAGTACCTATGCCAATAAAAGAAATGCCGATGAAGAAATTGAGTTTGAAGAAAATGAAAACCCCGTAAAGGAAATGGGGTTGAAAGTTAAAAGATACCTGGAAAGCACCAAAAAACCCGAAGTTTTAAGAGATATCTGCGAAGCCTTTGTGGAAACCAATAGTGATTACCTGGGATACCTTATTGTGGAAATGGGCTGGGAGTTTGGCGGCATCTCGGAACGGATTCCCATGTATCTGCTTTCCAACCAGCTTACCAAGGTTGAACAACTGGGCAAGGAAGTAGTTCCCGTTCTCTATAGAATCTTGAAAAAAGAACAAAAGAATTTGAAACTTAAAAATGCCGCCCGGAATGCTATCAGGAAAACCACCAATCAGGATCTGATTGATGAATATTTTGAAATCTATTTTAAAAATTCTGATCCCGAACTTGAAGAAATTTTTAAGGAACAGGATTGGAAGAACAGTGAAAAGAGCAAAACTGCTGTATATTTTGTAATGTCCGGCCAGTCGAATCGTTACTCGGAAATAGAACCCGAAGGCTATAAAATTATTCTGGAAGCTTACAACAAAATGAATTTTGAAAAACGGTATAACCTTCTGGAAAACATTATCGAATCCAAATCAGAACGGCTCATTGATTTCCTGCTCTATCTTTTCACCTCGGAAACCAACCCCAGGATACTTCAATTGCTGTCGCAGGCAGTTAATGTTTTTTACGAAAAGACTTATCACCGGGTGAAAGCCATGATCCCCAAACTTGACAAACCGATTCTTCGGGAGTTGTCATTGGCGCTGGCCAAGGTAAAACGGGAAAGAAGCTCGGAATTGCTTTATAAAACCGCCCTCAAGGAAAAAGGCCACATGGCTTTATGGATTTTAAAAATTCTGGATGAAATTCGCTGGCAACCCAGAGATATCAAGGAAAGAGCCTTTTTCTTTGAACTATACAACCTGCGGGATGCAATATTTCATATGCTCGAAGAGCGGCTTGAAAGTAACGACATGGAAATAGCTGTCTCTGCCGCCCGGACCTTTGCCGAAATTGGAGATGAAAGCATTCTGGTAACCTTGATGAGAATGGCTGACGAAGGGCAGGAGAGGCTTCAAAAAGAATGCGCTTATACCATTGGCTACATTTGTACTATTAACCCGGAAAAATCCCTGAATCAGATTCAACATTATCGCAGAAATTCCATATACATCACATATAACGACGTCAGAAAAGCATTCCATGCCAGCAACGACAAGGAACAAATGCTCATACTGAAAGGCTATTTTGAAAAGGGAAATAAAGTTTTAAGGAGTTTTGCAGCTGCGGTTATATCCAACATAAAAAAGATGGAATCGATACCATTATTGCATCTTATGATGGAGGACACGGATCCTTTTGTCCGTTATCTGGCTATAAAAGGAATGAACACCCTTTCGGTAGCAGAAAATGCCCGTTATCTATTTGAAGAAATATCTGCAGATGACGATAGAAACCGCATGCTGGCAGCTGAGGCTTATGCCAAGGTTGGCAAAGAAAAATACTTTGAGAAATTTCAACAGAAGCTTCAAACCGGAGAAGCCACTTATCCCGACTCCTTGATTCATATTCTGTCCTTGAGAAAGGGAGAAGATGCCAAAGACACTTTTGAACGGGTATTAACCCACCCTGCTTACGGGCCCACTGCGAAAACCGAGGCAATAAAAGCCCTTGCCAGAATCGGTGGTGAGAAACTGGAATATAAACTGATTACCGATGCCAAAAAGGTTGCTGAAACCTATAATCGCCCCACGGAAGTCCTGCCCTATATCGATGCCATGGAGATAATCGGAGGCACCAAGGTTTATCGTGCCCTGGAAGCTATCTTTGAAAACGGCAACTGGGAAATGAGAAGAAATGTAATAAGAGTCTTGGGAAATATACCTCACCGAATCTGTATGGTTACAATAATAAAGGCACTTGACGATTCCAACGCCTGGGTTCAACTACAGGCATTAGAATCTTTAAACAAGTTTTATAATTCTCATTTTAAATTTGAGGACAACGAAAAAGACCTGAAACTTATAGCTGCTGTAATAATGAGGCTGAAAAAGTTCGAATTGAATGATTTGATAGATAAGGAATTCCCGGTTTATAAAATTTTTACCGAACTCGATATAATGATTTTCCGCCATCAGCTTACCATGTTCTATGCCGAGAAAAAACGGATACTTACCGGAAAAGAAGTTCACTTTAAGAAAATTGCAGAACGCCGCGATTACAGAGAGCTGGTTCGCGAGGCTATGGTTTCCAGAAAAGGCGCGCCTATACCCAGTATGGTTACTGCCACCGCTGGCGAAGCTATTACAACTCCCACAACAGGTGATACTACCGCCGAAGAAACTGAAACCATAGTTGTCAAAACTGAAGTTCAGAAGAAAGAGAAAATTCTCAGGAAAATCAAGAAGCCCTTGGTCAAGAAGAGTAAAATTGTGGGAGGAAAAGTTAAAAAGACTGCTCTTAGCAAACTCAAAAAGAAAGAATAACTATCCTGTGGATAGTTTTGTGGACAAAACTGTTAATATTTTTAAATGTTGTGGATATTGGACACTTTTAATAAGATACAATGAAAAAAAATGTGGATATGTTGTGGATAAGTATTTTTTAATACATTTTTTCGTATGTACCTTTATCTCTTTTTACAAGTTTATGTAATCCGGTTTTCTTTGCCTTGTAATCCATGCCGAAAGTAACTTTTACATTGGAAATTAATTTCTTTACAGGATTTTCACACATAGGGCATGATTCCAATAATGGATCATTAAATTTATGCATTTTTTCAAACTTTTCACGACAGAAATCACAACTGTTATCTGATGAAACCGCTCTGTACTCATATATAGGCATCAGTCCTGCTCCTCTCTCTGATTTTCATTGTCCTTCTTTTTACCGTCTGTCTCATCAGAATTGTATTCTATTACCTTAACCATTCTCTTTCGTTCTTCCTCATAACCGATTCTTTCATAAAAACCCACAGCTTTACTGTTCGATGAAGTTACATTCAGGCACATATATTTCATTCCCCGGGCTTTGCAGTATTCTTCAACAAGGTCCATCAGGTTTTTACCAATTCCCAACCCCTGATGTTCGGGTTTTATCGATAAATCAAAGACATAACCCTGCAGTTCTCCGGTTGAAGATTCAACGGAATTTGCCATACTTATGACGTGGCCCAGAAATTCCCCTTCCAGGCTCTCAGCAACAAACAAACCCACCGAATCATTTTTATAAGTATCATACAGAATCTGTAAATCTTTTCTTCGGTAGTCGTGAAGTTCTTTTTCGTCGATCTGGCGGTAAGGAGATCGGCTTTGTGCCATCATGTTTACTGCCAGGTCAATTATATTAGAAATGTCTTTTTTCTCAGCTTTGCGAATTCGATATTTCATATTCACCTCAACGGATTTCTGAAATTGATAACTTTCTTTTTAAAATGATTATTCCTGCCCGGTAAGAAGATTTATAAGTTCAAACTCATCAGGATAAGCATCCGCTAACCTTTTTCTGTTGCCGGGAATGAAATCGGAGAAATCAAAACCCGGCGCCATGGTGGTTCCCATAAGGGCAAAATTTCCTCCCTCTACCAGTAATGACCCCTGAAAAGTTTGGGCAGGAACCATATACTGGCAAAGTTGCCCTTTGAAAACATCATTTCCCAGGACAATTTTTCTGATGGTCCCGTTGGGAAACAGGTTTAACATCAAGACCGGATCACCAAGGTAAAAATGATAAACCTCATCGGTGGGTAATTTGTGAAGAAGGGAACGGGTATTCGGAGTTAGTAAATAATAAATAGCTGTGCTGAAATTCTTATTTCTGTCATATCTTGAAGGCAATGCGCCAGGGTTCAGTACTTCGCTGCTTCTATAAGTTTCCCGGTAATACCCACCTTCACCGGGCAGGGGTTCCAACCCCAGCATATCTATCAACAACCGGGCTTTTTCCATTTTATTTCTCCGTTATTTTATTTTTTATCCGCAGGTGCTGCAACTTCCACCGGAACAGGAGGTGCAACTGCTGGATGACCTTGACGCCCCGGTTGAATCTGACCCCAGCCCGAAGGCAAAGGTGGAAAGTTTTCTCTTTGCCTGGTTTTTGTTACATTTGGGACATTCGATTTCTTCATCGGGGGTCCCGGCGCGGGTTATCTTATCAAAATGTTTCTGACAATTCTTACATTCATATTCATAAAGGGGCATTAGAAATTCACCTCAAATTATTTTTTACCTATTACCTCCAGGCCATTCATATACGGACGCAATACCTTGGGTACCGTTACTGTGCCATCGGCATTCTGATAATTTTCCAGAATCGCCACCAGGGTTCTACCCACTGCAAGGCCCGAACCGTTTAAGGTATGGGCAAACTGGGGTTTGCCATTTTTCTCCTTGAATTTTATATTGGCTCTTCTTGCCTGGAAATCAATGCAGTTGGAGCAGGAAGAAACTTCAACCCAGCGGTTCATACCCGGCGCCCAGTATTCAAGATCGTATTTGAAATGCACTGAAAAACCCAAGTCACCTATACAGATGATTAAAACCCGGTAAGGGATTCGGAGCTTCTGTAAAACCAACTCGGCATCCGTCAGCATATCCTCCAGTTCCTGATCTGATTTTTCAGGATGGCATATTTTTACCAATTCCACCTTATTAAACTGGTGAACCCTGATCAAACCACGGGTATCCCTGCCGGCAGCACCCGCCTCGGACCTGAAACAGGCGGTAAACCCGCAATAATGCCTGGGTAAATCCTCAGCTTCCAGAATTTCGCCGGCATGATAACTTGTTAAAGGAACCTCAGCGGTAGGTATAAGGTACATGTCGTTATTCAGTTTAAATAAATCCTCCTCAAACTTTGGTAATTGGCCGGTGCCAAACAAAGTCTGGTAGTTTACAATATAGGGAGGCATAATTTCAGTATAACCGTTTTCCCGTGTCTGCACATCCAGCATGAAATTAATGAGCGCCCTTTCCAGCAAAGCCCCTTCCCCCTTCATAAGGGTAAAACGGGATTTCGCCATTTTCACCGCTCTTGGAATATCAATAATATCCAATTCTTCACCTATGTCCCAGTGAGGCCTGGGCTCGAAATCGAAACAGGGTATATCTCCCCATCTTCGCACCTCGATATTGTCCCTATCTGTTTCACCCGGAGGTACCTTTGAAGAAGGGATATTGGGTATCGCCTCAAGAATCTGCTGCTGTTTCAGATTAAACTTTTTTACATCTTCATCGAAATCCCTGATGACATCTCCCAAACTACGAACTACATTTTCGTCAAGTATAGTGAAAGTGTCCAGCTGTTCTTCCACCTTTTCAGGCTCAACGGGTTTTTCCGGGTCGAAAAGGGGTTGAAAATAACCTTTATTTATAGTTTTAAACAATTCCACATATTTCTGCTGATTGTTAATCAGTTTAGCCACAATTTTATCAATATTTTTATTGTCTTCATCCAGATGTTTATCTCTTATTTCCTGCAGGCGGTCCGCTTTGCCGGTGGCTTTTTCGTATTGTTTTTCATTCGTTTTCAAAAGGCCGATCTTTTTTGAAAGCACCTTGCGAAGCTGTTTCAATTCATCAACCTGGGTTATCTTATCCCGGCGTTTTTCATCAATGGCAAGAATTTCATCCACTACGTGAACGGGTTTTCCCCTTTTCTGTAAAGATTCTTTTATCAACTGGGGCTGGTTGCGAAGCAATCTAATATCTAACATATTTATAACCTCTTTTTGATATTCTGAAGAATAAATGGGTATTCTTTCAAATCAGTTTCATTCCTTCATAATATATTGGAAGGACATTCATTGCCATCAATAAAAATATTGTTAATACTATTTTTCAGGAGAACAATTTTGAGCAAGCAAAACAGATCAAACATACCGGTTTTTACACAAGAAACCTAAATTTTCGAGCATATCTGGCAACATTTGAACCCGGAGGGAATGGGGCTTGTACCCGGAGGTGAAATACTGCCCGACGAGGACGAATATAGCAGCGATCCGGAAATAAGGTGGGCTCCGGGAACCCGGGAGGCCATTCTTAACCCTTCTGCATCGCTGTCTCCCAACGAAATAAAAAACAAAACCGCAGAAATATTATCTACCCTTAAAAGCCTGAACTCCGATTTCCCGGAGGAATCTCTGGCCAGGCTGGAAGAGGTTCTGGGTTTTCAGGAAACCCTGTCGGTGATAGACGACGTTTTAAGAAAACTCATTCATGAGAAGGGGATGAATCAGACCGCTGTTTACAACGCCTGCAGGAGCCTGTTTTTTTCCACCCGGAACAGGGGTGTTTTGAAGTTCTGCATGGGCATAATGAGCCTTTATTGTGTGGAAGATGATATTGAGTTTTTCAAAATCGTTTCCCGCCATGAAGAATTTACTTTATATGGCGCAGTCGCGGTTTCCATGTGTACGCCAGATCCGGTTCACCACTGGATTGATATGGCAGGACATGTGGAAGGCTGGGGCCGTATTCACCTGTCTAACAGGCTGGTGGAAAAAGCCGGCCGCAATGATGTAAGGGAATATTTGCTGAAAGAAGGCTGCAAGAATACTATCGGCGAGGAATATACATCCCTGGAAATTGCAAGATCAGTAAAGCTTGACCAGATCTTGAACACCACAAAAATCGACAGAAAATCTTTTCAGGGCGCCGGTGTATTGATTAACGGCATGATTGATGCCACAATAGTAAGGGGCCCCTTTATTGGCCTGGAAAAATACGACAGGGGGTTTGCCTGCCTGGATAACTATTTGAACCTGGCACAGAAAATGGCAAAAAACTCTTTTGATTTTCTTGTAGCCCATAAAATTTTCCGTTTTCTCCACGAAGAAAAAGACAAGGCAGATATAGAATATATCCCTGCTGAAACTGAAATACTGAAGGAAAAAGTTCAGAATATTCTGAATTTACCCCATTGGAAAGAAACCGTTCTGAAAGATCTGGCAAAAAAGGATCGCCAAAAACAGTTCGAAGCAGTGAAGGCATCGGAAATTCTGGAGTTGGACATAACCCCTGAACTGATTAAAATGTTGAAAACCAACCCCCATGACGATATGCTCTGGTATTATTTATCTTCCCGTATAAATCGGGAAAATTTACAGGCAATAAAAGAACTGGCAATTGAAAAATTGGATTTTAAAACAAAAAATACAGAAGAAACCGGGGCAGGATTAAATGAAGTGGTACTGAGTTTCCTGCTTAATGCCCTGGAAAACATAAACCAACCTGACGAAGAAATAATACTGCTGGGACTGCAAAGCACGGAACGCAACCAGCGGGAAACTTTCAAGGTTCTGCACAGCTGGAAACCTGAAGAGATTTCAGAAAATATAATCGCACAGGTTAGAAAGCTGATGGAATCCCCCACAGAAATTCTCAGGCTGGATGCCCAGGCTTTACTGGAGAAAGTATAATATTTTCTTTGTATTCTTATTGCAAAAAAGCCAAACTTTTGATGTAATATAATTGAAAGATAAATAAAATTTCTCCTCTCTGGAAATAAAAAGATGGAGAAATAAAATGAAGAGAAGAAAAGGTTTCACCCTGATAGAATTGATGATTGTTATAGCAATCACATCAATTCTTGCATCAATTATTATTCCCAACATAAGCAGGGCAAGGACAAGAGCCCAGCTTACCGCCTGCATGGAAACCCTGAAATGAATTGCCACTGCAGGCAATATGTTTCTGGTTGATGCCAATTCTTTACAGAGAAATTCCAATGGGCGTGTCTGCGGCAGAATCTGCCAGGACACCGACGACCCTTCCAACGGACGGTATGCCTTGGTTTCCGACTATATAGGCTCCATACCCACGCCCGGCAAGCGGAGATGAAAACAACGGGGGGAGTGTTACTGGTGGAAGTAACGATTGCCAACGTGTTATAGTACGATGTGGCGGTGGATGGAATGCCCACGGGGAAATAACCGGCCTTGGGAATGACTGTTGCACATGTGTTGTTTATGTGGTTGCCAGCAGTGCCGGTTGTAAAAAAACGGTTTTTACAATACCAGTGTTGACAACCGTTGTTGGGACTTTTAAGAACCTGGCTGCATTTAAATGGTAATAAACGCTTTCGTTTATCTTCCTGAGAAAACAAAGAATGTTGTAGTTCCATAAATTCCTTAACGGTTATTAAGATCAGTAAAACTGAAGCTGCATAACCAATGCTGCATTAACCAGCCTTATGGAAGATAACAAACCAGCAAACCTTCTTCACGATGAACGTTAAGCCACTTCATTAATAAAAACCATTATCACGAGCATCCCCAGGATGCGTGGCGCTCTCTCCCCATTTAGAATGGGGGAATCCCATTTAGAATGGGAAAACATGTTGTTCGCATTGTAGTTTTTTTACCCGGCAAAAATCCGGGAGTTTACAGACGCAAGATAAGTGGGTTTAGAAAACTCCTGGTGGGTGTGGCGCAGGCGCCCTTTTTGAAAAAGGCAAACATATCATTCGCCATTTAAATTTACTGATATTTCACCTCTTTCCTGGCTTACAAGCCAACCTGCCAGAATAGAAGAATGCAAAATTGCTATATGGCTATAATAAACCGTTATAGCCCAGCTATACCCACAAAAAACCAATGCGGGAAATTTCATACATTGAAAAAGGCAGCGGCCGTTGTAATGAAGAATGAAAGGGGCGGAGCCAAGCTCGAGTTCCGCAGGCGAAGCCGATGGCTGCCTGAGAGCGCCGGCGCAGCAATTGAATCCTGAATGACAAAAGGATAGCGGATTTTTAGTAATAATTTGATGTGAGCAATAAAATTAAAAGTAATTGTTTGAAAAAGGTAAGTGGGTTTAGAACCAACCCGATCCAGGTTGAGATTGCCACGGTTTCTGTGAAACCTCGCAAAGACGCCGTTTCTCATCTGTGAGCATTCTGAAACATGGCTGAAAAGAATCTTTGTTGCGAACAGACTGTTACCTGGTTTTAAAACCGGGCTCTAAATGACAGATTTGAGATTCTTTCAGAGAAATTAAAAAGGAGCCATCCTCTTAGAACAGCCCCCTTTTAGTTTCATAATAATGGTTTTATGATTTTGATCTTCTTTCGTGTCCATCGGGCCAGAACTTCGAGCTCTGTTTCTGGGTGGGATCGTGTTTTACGCCCAGGCTTTCAATTGCCTCATCCCACATGGTGTTCTTGGCAAAGGAAAGTTCCTTGTAATCGGAGCCAAGAGTCCCCTGGGTGGGCATATAAATGTGAAGCCCTTTGGATTCAGGGTGCTCTTCAGGATTCACCTGATTGGCAAAAACAGCTTCTTCCACTGATTTTCTTACTTCACCGGCAATCTTTTTGAGCTTGCCATCTGTGCTCTTCTTTTCAATGTTGCGGGTAAGATGATGCAGGTCTCTCATATCGCGATAGGGAGCCCAACCGCCGCCATAGTTTTCACTCAAACCGACAGCATCCTTGATTCCCTGTTTGTCATCGGAATCAATAATGGCTTTTGCCAATTTGTCGCAGTTACCTTTGAGCTGATCCATCTTGGTAAGGTCGGTAGCTGAGAAAGTGGGAATATCATCATTATGTTTTGAATTAACTTCCACTACCTTTTTAGCAAATTCTCTGGGTGACACGTTTATTTTCTTGTAGAGGCTACCCTGGGTTTCCTTGATAGCTTCATTTATAACCTGTGCACCAAGAGGAGATTTTCCAGAATTCTTATAAACCGGTTCACCTAGCATTTCATCGTAGGTCCAGCCGGGGCCGCCTTCGTTCTCCTGAGAAGCCAACATAATACTATTGACACCGGCATTGGTCAGCTCGTCAGCCACTTCAACGCCAGCCATAACACAAGCATCGAATCCAACAATATCCAATTTCTTACCAGTTTCTTCCTGAATACCTTTCAGAGCTTTACCTATTCCGGGCATTGACATGAAGTCACCGTCGGTGTCATCAGCCATGGCCCCGGTCCATCCACCACCGTGGTCGTTAAATATTAAAGCTACATTTTTGGCAGGGAATTTCTTCATCGCATCTACTACTGATTTCTGAAGGAATTCGGGGCTGGAAGTGTCTGCGTGTGCGCCATAATCGGCTATCACCTCAGAGTTTAATCTTCCCACTTCGCTGTCTTTGTTCAGATAAAGGGTTTTACAACCATTCCAGGTGCCTTCTCCTTCGCCCAAAGGCATGGGAGCATTGTTGGGGCCGACATCAACGATGGCAACCATATGAGTGTTGGCATCGGAGCCCACAACTTCCTGCTGATCAAGGTTGGCCAGTTGGAATTTGGTGAGGTTACAGTCGGCGCCTACATAATTGAGGAATAACCACTGTTTTTCCTCGCCTACCGGTGCCTTTCCCAGACTTACCGAATCGCCGGGGGTCTGAGCCTCCTTCTTTTTGGGTGCAGCTTTTGCGGACTGCGCCGGTAAAGCCTGCTGTTGGATTTTCATATTATTGTTGATTCGATCCATCAAATTTCCTCCTTTAATAATATCTCAATTTAATAATTTGCTGTTTTATTAATTAATACCACCCTGTTAACCTATCACATCCTCTCAAATATTTTCTCTATCTCAAAAAATTTAAAATTCATATTTTCTACCATGATATATAATTACAACTATAGAAATTCTATCATCTAGTATACCACTATTTTTCAATATCTCAACCATGAAAATGTTAACAGAATGTTAACTTAGGGATATATTTTTGATTTTTGGAAATAATCCTCTTTCAATAGGCATACCGAAAGATTACATTTTATTTTGTAATTTCTAATTTCTTGGCAAGCATCTGCAGAGTATAAATTTACTTTTTCGTGATATTCTCAGTTTTTTTTCCGAACCAGCAGGGTTAAAAAAGCCGGGTGTATAATGTAAATACAGATTCAAGCAGATGGTTTTATTTAACAAATCAAAATGCTTGTAAAATTATTTAGATTTACAAAGGCGAGTTGTTACTGTAACTATGTATCTGATCAGTCTGGAAATATTCCAGGGCCCCCTGGATCTTCTGCTCCATCTGGTGGACAGAAACAAACTGGATATTACCGAAATAGCCTTGGCTTCCCTGGTGGAAGAATACCGGGCCTATCTTGACCATCTGCTTAAAATGGAGCTGGAAATTGAATCTTCATTTTTAACGGTTTTTGCATCTCTTTTGCAGATAAAATCAAAAATACTGCTTCCCGCCCCTCCTGCGGACGAAGAAGAAGAAATACCCGAACATGAACTGGTGGAAAAATTAAGAGAATATAAGAAACTGAAAGAAATGGGAACATTACTCGAAGAGATGAAACAGAAAGCTGAAGCCTGTTTTTTAAGGCCGGCACAGGAAATTGAAACTCATGAAGAACTGGTTTTTACAACCCAGCTGGATCCCCAGGATCTCATGGATATATATGTATCAGTAATGAGAAGATTTTCTGAAACTCCTGATACAAAAACAATCGAATTGGAAAAAGAACAAATATCTTTCCCTTTCATTCTGCGTATGATTTCAAAAAAGATAAAAGCCAGGCTTCATACAGGTTTTCATGAACTATTCGACTCAGCCCCGGAAAAAATAGAATTCATTGTTACTTTTCTTGCACTACTCGAAATGGCAAGGCAAAAACACATATCCTTGATTCAACAGGAAAATGATTCCAATTTCATTATCGTCAACAAAAAATACAGGGAAAATAAAAAAACCGGCATCAGAGATAAAATGGCCAGTTAAATTTTTCCTTGACACTCAACTGATTTTATTTTAAAATTTAAGTAAATATTTTTCCGGGGATTTTTTATGAATATCAATTCCAACCATAATAAAAAACTGCAACAGGGTTTAATGGCTATTAACAAAATTAACCATCTCGCTTCACAGGTGGCAGAACTGGATCAAGCCAAAGGCGCCGACCTGAACCCTACCCCGGATAGGGTATTATTATACAGCCAAAACGAAAACCAGCAACTTTCATTTAATAACCCTGACAAAACCGGTTTTCATAAAATAGAGAGAGCTGATGTTTCCACCTTTCCTCACAACAATTCGGTAAAAGCTGCAAATATCAGGGGCAAGGAATATAAGCATGTGGGTGAAGGTAAATATATGGGGCATGACATAAATTACACCCTTGAGCAAAAACCAGGAAAAAACGGGCTTTTCGGCTCAAAACGTTTAAAAACCTACTAAACTATGGAAGAAGCGCCCCACCTGGGTGAACCGGGAAAAAGAATTGAAGTTCGAACCGATTCAGCTTCCGGGACAATAGAAAAAATTAAAACCAGAAACGGCAACTCATTATCATCTTCATTAAAGCGGGTTCTAAAATATCCAACCACTTATCTTATACTGGCCGGAGCCGGAGCATTTGCCGGTTGCCCAGCCATGCTGGCAGGGGCAGCTTTCAACCCGGTTCACGCTGTGCTGGGCGCAGGCATTTCCCTTGCCGGGCTTACCCTGGCTGATAAAATCGCAAGCTCCCGGGGCAAGTAAGATATGGCCGATGAATTTATCGCAAAAAAAATCATCGAGGGCATACTTTTTCTTGCAGGAGAGCCACTGACCATAAAAGATCTTTCCAAACTTACCGGTTTTAAACCTTCCCTGCTTTCCTTCTGCCTGAAAGAACTGGTTCTTGATTACGAAACCAGGGGGATTCAGGTGAAAGCTGTGGCAGGTGCCTTCCAAATGTGTACCAACCCTGACATAGCTTCTTACATTGAAAAATTAAGAAGTTACACTCAGGGAGTTAAATTATCCAGGGCCGCCCTGGAAACCCTGGCAATTATTGCCTATAAGCAACCCATCACCAGAGCTGGGCTGGAAGAAATCAGAGGGGTAAACGTTGATGGGATACTGGCAAAACTGATGGATATGAAATTAATCAGAATAAAGGGCAGGGCTTCTCTTCCAGGGAAACCGGTTTTATTCGGTACTTCCAGGGATTTTTTAAAAACTTTCGGCCTGGATACACTGGAAAACCTCCCAAAACCAGACCAGATTCTCGAAAAAAATACTGCGGATCATTCCTGAATTTCCTGATTTGATTTTATATTTTCGGGAACTTCATTATAATCTATTTTGTTAAATATATTGAAATATAAATTTATGAATTTTCAACACATATATAAGAATCAAGAAAGGACAGGTTGAAATGAATAATGTAGGAGCAGTGGAAATAGGAACTTCTTTTGGAATAGGGTTTTTGACATTTATTTCTCCCTGCGTATTGCCCATTATACCTTCATATCTTGCATATATTACCGGCACTTCATTCGAAGACCTTACCGATAAGGAAAAGAAAGATAAACTGAAATTCATTACCTTGAAACATTCAATTATGTTTGTGTTGGGTTTTGGTTTGATTTTCACGCTTCTGGGCGCCACAGCCACCATGATTGGCAGCTTCCTCAGGGAACATATGGCTGTAATAAACAAAATTGCAGGCATCATAGTGTTTTTCTTTGGTTTACATCTGGCGGGAATCATCAAGTTGAGTTTCCTTATGCAGGAACATAGAATGGAAGTTAAAAACAAACCTGCCGGTTATTTTGGCTCATTTCTGGTGGGCCTGGCATTTGGAGCTGGCTGGACACCCTGCGTGGGGCCGTTGTTAGGCACAGCTTTCGCATTGGCTTCCACCCATTCTACGGTTTTATCGGGAGTCCTCATGCTGGGTGCTTTTTCCCTTGGGCTTGGAATCCCCTTTATACTGGCTTCTCTAGCTTTCAACACATTTCTTGACTACTCCAAGAAATTCAAAAGACACCTCAATATCTTTACCACAATAGCAGGAGTCTTCCTGATGCTGATAGGGGTAACCCTGTTCTTCGGCTGGTTCGGATACATCTCGGCCTGGCTTACCAGCCTGCTTCAATAAAAACAACCATACGTAAAGGAATAAAAAGAAACAAAACCAGTCGTTACCAGCATTCTTACGGATGCTGGTGATGACGGAATCAGGGGTTGTTCACAATCACTTACCTTGCGTCCGTGAGCAAACGGATCTTTTGCTTTTTTCCGAGCTACATTGCGAACGATACATTCCCCCATTCTTAATGGGGAGAGATCGCCACGTCGCTTAACGCTCCTCGCAATGAAGAAATTAGAATTATTTACCTTCCAAACAAAGAAGCTGCCCTTTTGGGGCAGCCCCTTTAAGCTCAACTGTATTTATTTAAAGATAATTATATTTCGAGCGATACTGTTCGGGCAAATCCATTGAGAAATCATCGCCAAAACCCATATTGGCTTTGAACTGGGCCATCCATTCTCGCTGACGTTGGGTAAATTCCTTTATCTCCTCGAAATAATTCATAATTGCCTGTCCTTCGGGAGAATTTTCTTCGGCTGCCTTATGGTCGGCAAGTAATTGTTTATAATCATTGAACCCTTTATCGATGAAACTACCCATCTTCTGGTCAACTTTAACTTCTCTGAGAGTGTTGTCGGGCACGTATTCCTTACCCTGTGCCAATGCCTCGATTTTCTTCTTCTCTTCCGCCTGTTCCCTGGCGTCACGGGCAGCCATCAGGTCCTGATACTGCTTGGAATCGGGATCGGGAAGATGACCTGAAACAACGTCAATCTGCTCCTTGTCATGACGAATCATCATTTCTTTTTCTTCTTTTTCCAAAGCTTCCATCTGCTGCTGCCTCATCTCAGCTTTTTCAGGGTCAAGAAAATCAGTTCCGTTTTCGTGGATTTCCTTGAATAAAGCTTTTGCTTTTTCTTCCAAAACTTCAGCTTCAGCTTTTTGCTTTGTTTTCAATTCCTTCTTAACCGACTTTTCCCAGTCGCCTCTCAATGACCGCTGTTCTCTGGATTCCTTACCTTCAAACAGCTTTGGTTTGCCGTTTTCATCCATTACCGGTTTGCCATTTTTATCAAATTGATAATGGTTTTGGGTAAAAATTTCTCTTCTCTTACTGTTTATGTCATCCTTAAACTCGCTGGCGAATTCATTCTGTTCCTGTTTGTGCTCTGCCTGAAGCTGCTGCAGTTCCATGAAGTCCATGGGTGATGGGGCCTGAGGCATCTCCAGAGAGGCAAGTCCAATTCCGGGCACCATGGGACTGTCTGCGAAAGCTGACATGTCAACATTTTTAGTTGGTAGCTCTCCCATTCCCGGAAGAGGCGGGGGCGAAGGTTGTAAAAAATGGTTCGCAACATTGCTGTTGAAAAAATTCTGCATGGATGGCAATTTCGATTGTCCCATATTCATCAGGGGAAAACCCAGGTTAAGAAAATTCATTGAAACTCCTCCTGTTTATCAATAAAAAAAATCTACTTATTCTTATCATTATATCACTTCAAATTGTCAATTTGTCAAGGCAAAAAATAATAAATCTCTTGAAATTTTATATTTTTATTGTAAAATAGAAGTAAGAATAGCAAAAAGGTGGTATTTATGACAAAGATAAAAAAAATCTTCCTTATATTAATAATTGCATTTTTACCCATCATGGCATGGGCTGCAAAAAGAACTTTTGATGTGAATGACAAGGTAAAGGTTTACTGGCGTAATAAATGGGAACCCTGTACTGTTTTAAAAGTAAAACCGGGCAAGTACTTCGTCCATTTTGAGGCTGATGAACGAATCTTTGATAAATGGGTCAAGGAAGAAATTGTAGAAGATTTTAACTTTGCAATCGGAGACCTTTTATTAGTTGAAAAAGATGGGAAATGGGTTGTGGGGAAGGTCCTGGCTGCCGGCACTACCCAATATAAAATTCATTTTCTGGATTATGACTCCACTCATGACGACTGGCTGGGCCCCAACAGAATTAAAGCTATTGATTTTTCCATCGGAGATAAGATAATGGTAATGTGGCAGGGCGATTGGTTCGAAGCTGAGATTATTAACGAAAGCGGCGGAAAATACCTGGTTCATTTTATCGGCTTTCCAAGTTCTGAGGATAAATGGGTAACCATGGACGAAATGAAAAAGAATTAGGAGAAAAACAACTCAGGTATTCAAAAAAGCTTTCTATCTGTTAACAATTTGGCAATAAACCCTGGAAAAGCCAACACGGATAACCCGCATGTGAGCTGGGTTTCCCATATTAGCTTTTTTTCAAAAAAAATCAGAACAGGCAATCAAATTGTTTTTTTTATATTTTTCTTTATTTTATATTGATTTTATTTCTATTATTTATTAATTTAGCAACCTTATCGGAAAACCCATATTTTAAGCCATTTTTTCGATGAAAAAATTAAACAAAACTGAATATTATCAATATTAATTTTTCAATATTTGAGGTAATAAAAATTTGAAAAAGGGTATTTACTTTTGATTATAAAGTGGTATATTTGAATTACAAGAGCTGTAAAGAAGGAAGGTGAAGGGTTTAAAAAAGATTGTGGATAACAATTAATTAAAAGACCTTATGGAAAAAATTTCCAGGATGGCCATGAAGAAAAACCACAAATTGAAAAATGGA
This sequence comes from uncultured bacterium, assembly GCA_964607865.1. Taxonomy (GTDB): domain Bacteria; phylum Vulcanimicrobiota; class JAJTBE01; order JAJTBE01; family CAZSLZ01; genus CAZSLZ01. The sequence goes on along the minus strand of CAZSLZ010000015.1, from coordinate 10,119 downwards.
GGTCATTAAAATGACAGGTTTAGCAAATGCAGCAGCCATGACCCAGATGGCAAATTCAGATTTTAATCAGGCACAGACAGTGCAGACCCAGATGATGGCTGACAACCAGAAACAACAGATGAGGCGTTGGCAGATTATGCAGGACACTCAGACCAAAATATTTGAAATTCAACAGGACGTTACTGTTCATAAAGCAAAAACTCAGGATAAGATGTTTAACAAGTGGAATGAATACGTAAAATCATAAACATGATTATAAGTTTGACTTGCCAGAGCTCCTCGGGTTGGGGAGCTCTTTTCAGAGGATTTGTTTTTTTTAGTTGAAGGAGGCAGTTTGTGGACGGTGTTGGTGGAGGAATGGCAAACCAGACAGCTATGGCCCAGATGCAGAATTCTGACCAGAATCAGGCAGCTACTGTGCAAACGCAGATGCAAGCTGATAATCAGAAACAGCAGATGCGCCAGTGGCAGATTATGCAGGACACTCAGACCAAAATATTTGAAATTCAACAGGATGTCACGGTAAATAAGGCAAAAACCGGCGACAAAATGTTTGGTAAATGGGACGAATATATAAGATCGTAGCACCTGACCGATCTGATGTTTGTTTATAGTTTTCTTATGGCGCCAGGTTCTTAATCCTTCTGCATAGTAGCTTGACAGGGATCAAAGAAACCTGGTTTTCTTATTGCCTGTAATTGAATCGGTGAATGAAAGGGTTTGGATCCTGAGAAAAAGCTGGGTAGGAAATACGAAAATACTGTAATTGAGAGGGGAAAATTTCCATGTGGCGATCTCTCCCCAATTAAGAATTGGGGAATATGTGTCCATAAAGTAGTTGAGTGGAAAGTGAAAGATCGGAGAGCTCACGAACGCAGGGCTGTGGAGTGGAAAACCCTGCATCTAAAATAATGTCATTGTGTTCTGATCAGAACACCCTTTTTATTGCCTCGCTAAGGTCTTCCACTGGAATTAATTCCATATTTTTATTTACCAGGTTCTGGGTTATGTTCACCGAGGGTAGAATTATCTGTTCGAAACCCATTCTTGAAGCTTCGCCAATTCGCTCTTCAATTCGGTTTACTCCTCGTATTTCGCCACCCAGGCCAACTTCGCCGACAATTACGGTCTTTGGCGGAATGGGTTTATCCCTGAGGCTGGATGTAATTGCCAGAATAATTGCCAGGTCGGCGCCCGGTTCGTCCACATTAACACCGCCAACCATATTAATGAATACATCGCTGCCCCCCAGTGAAAGTTTGCCTCTTTTTTCAAGAACCGCCAGCAAAAGGGTAAGCCTGTTAGTGGAGAAACCTTCACTGCGGCGGGCGGGCAAACCATAACCCGACTGGGATACCAGGGCCTGAACCTCAATTAGTAAGGGCCTGCTTCCTTCGGTAATAGGGCAGATAACGGTTCCCGACACTTCGTTTTCTCTATGGGTAAGGAAAAATTCCGATGGATTTTCCACGCCCCTTAAGCCCCTGCTTTCCATTACAAATACTCCGATTTCCTGGGTGGAGCCGAAGCGGTTTTTCAATGCCCGCAGAATTCTGAAATCCCTGGTATTTTCACCTTCAAACAAAAAAACCGCATCTACAATATGCTCCAGAACCATGGGGCCGGCTATCCCGCCGCTTTTTGTTATGTGGCCTACAACAATAATGGGGATATCCAGATTTTTACAGAACCTCTGTAAGACTCCAGCGCACTCCCTTACCTGGGAGACGCTTCCCGGGGCGCTTTCTATTGCCGGTTGCATCATTGTCTGGATGGAATCGATAATTACCAGCTGGGGTTTTTCTTCGATAATGCTGCTTGTTATCTTGTTCAGGTCGATTTCAGCCATTATAAAAAGACTGCCTTGCTCGATTCTGAGCCTGTCAGAACGAATCTTTATCTGTTGAAGGGATTCCTCGCCGGTAACGTATAAAACTTTTTTTGATTGAGAAGCTATCATGTCAGCAGCAGAAAGCAGTAAAGTAGATTTGCCTATTCCCGGGCTTCCTCCAATTAATATCAGGGAACCGGGAACAATTCCTCCGCCTGCTACCCGGTCGAACTCTGTAATTCCCGTGGTTATTCGTTCTACCTGTTCCAGGCTTATCTGGTTCAATGCCATGGGTTTGGAGTCCGAGGGCAGAGAAAGGCCGGGTTGAATTTCTTTGGTATCGATTATCTCTTCAATAATAGTATTCCATGCATTGCAATGATAACATTGCCCCTGGTGCCGGGCATAAACTGCCCCACATTCCTGGCAAACAAAATTTGTTTTCAGTTTCATTTCATCACCCTAACATAAATCCAGGCCGACCAACATTTTTTCCATTCTGTCACCAGCTTCAGCCAATGTCAATACAGACTTTTCTATCTCGCTGGTGGTGCAATTCTTTGCCAGGTAGGTATCTACCAGCACAAAATAATTCTTGCCTTCTACCTCGGATATGGCAATTGCTCCAAAAGGAAGGTTCATATTCAACATAAGGGCGCTGCTGTAAAACCGTTCGTCTTCGGGAGCGCAAATTGTGAAGATCTGATACATTTCATCTCCTTCATGGCTTTCCCTGGTTGCGGTAATATATACGAACTGTCTGCGCATCTCGGCCTGGCCCTCTTCCGTAGATAACTCATAAACTACGGGAATGTCCAGAGCAAATCCGTTCTCGATCTTTTCCACGAAAATATCTTTGTTGCTGACTATCAAATCTACTATTTTCTTCAGCTTATCCAAAATTTTTGTTTCTGTTAATTCCTGCATTTTTTTTCACCCCTTTAAATATTATTTTTTTCATTCCGCCTCAATTCCTTTAATTTTTTTGTTATAAATCTCAGGTTGTTTTTCAATATGAATTAAGATGAACCAAAATTTCGAGATAGCTGTTATAAATATCAGTTACTGTAAAAGAAAGGAATGAGATTAATGGCATTATTAGGAACAATATTAGCAGTGGTAGGAGGCGTAATGGCCCTGGTTGGCTGGATTATGCTTCTCATCATAATGTTCAGAAAACATATATTGTGGGGTATTATTGGAATATTGCTGCCCTGGATTGGAGGAATAATTTTTGCGGTTCTGAATTGGGACATATCCAGGGGGCCCATAATGTACTATATTCTGGGTACTGTCCTGGCTATCATAGGCGCTGCTATGGGAGGTACAGGAATATTTCAGAATGTAACTCCCGGCCTTCTAATCTAAACTTGAAAGTTCAAAGGAACAAAAATAATTTGTATCGAATAGAACCAGGTTAAATAAGGAGGAAATTTTTCTGTGGAAATGAGTTGCGCTGTAATTGTAATGTTTCTGGCAATTCTTGCAGGGACAATAATTTCTCTGATTGGCTGGGTAAAATTACTTATACTTATGTTTCAGGAACATATCGTATGGGGGCTGGCAGGGCTGTTCTTTCCCGTGGTAATTATTGTCTATGCAGTTATGAACTGGGAAATATGTAAAGAACCCTTCCTGATGTATATGGGCGGAATTGCCCTGGCAGTCATCGTTCCCTTAATTGCGCTGTTAACGGGGTTGGTGGCAATGCCTGAACCAACTGGGGTACCCACACCTGCCGGAATGTTTTTAACTTTTTAAAATTTAAAACTATGGGGCTGTCTCAAAAGGATGGCTCCTTTAAAATTTTTATAAAAAAACCCAGGTGTGTCTCCCCAAGCCCAGTTTAGAACCGCGGGCAGGCTGTTCGCAACAAGGTTTTGTCTTCAGCAAGGTTTCATTCTGTTCACGGACTAAAAGCCTGTCATTGCGAGGTTTTGAACAAACCGTGGCAATCTCAGTTTAGATCGGGTTGGTTCTAAACCCAATTACCTGAGTGGTACAGAGATCGCCACACATCCTGCGGATGCTCGCGATGACGAAATTCAGGGGTTGGTTCTAAACCCAATTACCTGAGTGGTACAGAGATCGCCACGTCACTGGCGCCCCTGGGAATGACAGAATTATAATTATTATGTATAAAACAAAGAAGCTGTCCTTTTGGGACAGCCTTTTTAAAGGAGAATAATATGAAACAAAAAATCTTATTGTTGTTATTGGTTATATTTTCAATTTCAAGTTTCAATGCAGTTTCTGCACAAAGCCAGGGAGACCGTCTTTTTGAAAAGGCCGAGGGGTTTCACAAAAAAGAATATTATGTTTCAGCCCAGAAATATTATTTAAAAGCTCTGAAGCAGTATGAGAAAGAAAACAACCGGGAAAAAGCTTTGGAAGCCCGCTACCGGGTTGAAGTGGCCAGCGGTGTACTTTATGATTATCCCTATACAGAAGATGAAATAAGGTCGAGAATTAGAGAGCTGTTTCCTGATTTAAGCCAGGAAAGAACGGCGGAATTGATTTCCCAGATGGATTATAAGGTGATTGAAGGCGAAAAAAAATATGAGTCCACCTTTGAGCCCAACATATATTATCGTAACCTGGATTTAATGAAAAGCAACAAGGCAAAAATGGAGAAAGCCACTGATTTTTCTCTGAGAGCTTTAAGTTTTGCGTTTCAAGAACCAAAATCAGCCCTGGATATAAAACCCTGGAAACCATATATCAACCCCATAAAGTTTATTTCAACCTCCAGCCTGATAATACCCAGGGTTGAACTGCCGGAAAAAGGCATTGCCCGAATATGGATGCCATATCCAATTCAGACTGCCAGCCAGAGGAATTTGGAAGTTATTTCCATAGAACCTTCAAAATACTGCAGAAGAGTACCTCAGACCGATGACAGCATTGGTGTGGTATATTTCGAAATACCCCTGGAAGAAATAAAAGACCAGTTGAAAATTGAAATAAAAAATACCTTTGTTTCATATGAACAGTATTTTCAAATTGACCCTCAGAATATTGGTGAGTATGACAGGGAAAGCCCAGATTATAAGTTATATACCCGTTCGGAAAGAAATATAGAAATTACCCCTGAAATAGAAAAAACCGCCCGCAAGATTGTGGGCGACGAAACCAATCCCTATCTTCAGGCTGAAAAAATCTATTCAGAGATAGTAAAAAACGTAAAATACAGTTACACCCCCCATCTTTCTCTGGGTTTATTGGAAAAGTCAGAAAATATCTACGTTCATAAGCATCAATTTGGCGATTGCGGGGCACAATCCATGTATTTCTGCGCCCTGTGCCGCTCTCTAGGAATTCCCGCCCGCTCCACAGGTGGTTATCAGGCAATACCAGGCCTGGCTGATTCAGGGGGTACCCATTTCTGGGCAGAATTTTACCTGCCAAACTATGGATGGATTCCAGTGGATACAACGGTGGCTGAAACTATGGTCTATTCTGACAAACTCACCGCCCGGCAAAAGGAAAAACTGGTAGATTATTATTTTGGCAACCTGGATCGGTACCGATTGATTATCCAAAAAAATGTTTCAATTCCGGTCCGGCCCGCTACCTGTTATCCTCCTCTATTTTCAGTGGTGTTTCAAATAGCTGTTATGGAGTGGGACATGACGGATCAATATCCCGATTATTTTAACTATTATAAAATGCAGATGGAACCTTATGGTTATTAAATTCAGATATTGATTAATATTATTGAAGTTTTTTCCAGGGATTTATAGATAATACAAGGAAAAGACACAAAAAATTTTTTGGGAGTTTCAATGGAAAAAAACCTGGATTTGCCGGATATTCTGCATGTTGATGATAGTGAAGATTTTTTGGAGTTATTCCGTTTCCGGTTCAAGAGATATTTTAATATTGTTTCTAAAGCTGATGTTGAAGATGCCCTGGAGTATCTAAAACAAGAAAAGGCTGACCTAATCATAACCGATTACGAAATGCCCAGAATGAACGGTTTGGAATTTCTGAAGTTGCTCAGGAAGGAGTATAAAGAGATTCCTGTTATTTTCTATACCGGGCAGGGTAACGAGGAAGTTGCAAGGGAAGCTTTCATGCTGGGGGCTTCTGATTATTTCACCAAAGATTTTGCCGGTTTTGCCCACAAGGAAAAAATTATCAATTCCATCAAGAGAGCTCTGGAAATAAAGAAATCTAAGATTCAGAGAAAGCTCAGCGAAGAGAAATTCAGAAACTATTTGAGTTATTCTCCCCAGGGTATTCTGGTCATGGACCTGGATGGAAATTTCGTATATGCTAATGATTCTGTCTGTGAAAGCATGGGATATACCAGGGAAGAAGTATTGAACATGAATCTATTGGATATTTCTCATAAAGAAAACCGGCAAGAAACAAGTTTTAATTTTCGAAAAGTCATTGATGGAGTTAAGATTCAAAAAGATGTAAGTTTTTTGCGTAAGGATGGGAGAACCGGGTATTGGTCGGTTTACGGAGTTAAACTTGATGATGAAAGGGTTATTGGTTTTATTCAGGATATTACCTCAAGGAAAGAGCAGGAAGAGAAGCTTAGGTTTCAGTCCCGGATTTTAGAGCAGATTCAGGATAAAGTAGTAGCTACGGATCTTGACGGAAAAGTAACTTATGTTAATAAGGCAGAGTCAGAATTATTCAGAAAAACCCCGGATGAAATGGAAGGCATGAGTGTTCTGGATTTTGGGGAAGATTCAACCCAGGGGGCAACCCAGAAGGAAATCATTGAAAAAACTTTATCCCAAGGCCATTGGCGTGGAAAAATTGTCAACTTTCCCGAAGATGGAAAAGAGATTATACTGGACTGCAGAACCCAGCTTATGAAAGATGTGGAAGGCAAACCCCTGGGAATGGTGGGTATCAGTACTGATGTAACTGAGATAAGAAAACACCAGAAAAGAATTGAACACCTGAATTCCCTGCTGTTGGCGATTCGTAACATAAATCAGTTAATTGTTCAGGAAACTGAACTTGAAATTTTAATGAAAAAGGTTTGTGAATCTCTGGTTGAAACCCGTTCTTACATGGGAACAACCATTGCCCTTCTTGATGAAAAAGAAACTGAAATACACCCTGTGGCAGGTTGCGGAGTTCACAGTTTCAGGGCTGATTGGAAATTAGCTGTGAACGGTGAGGGCGAAGCCCCGGAGTGTATTAAACAGGCTGTTAAAACCAAAGAAGTTACCATAATTAAAGACCTTTCAAAATGTAATACATGCAAATATTATTTTTATGGGTATAACCCTGAAAATACCGTAATTATCGTTCCCTTTAATGTAGCAAGAAGAGTTGTCGGACTTTTATTTGTTGCAGCTTCTCCAGAGCTGGAGATTGACGAAGAAGAAACGGAGCTGCTGAAAGAAGTTGTGTCGGATCTGGTGTTTGCCCAATCCAAAATCAAGATGGAACAGGCTCTCAAGCAGAGTGAAGAAAAGTACAGGTTGCTGGCGGAAACTGCAAGAGATTTCATTTGTATTCATGACAATTATGGAAATATTAAATATTTGAATCAGGCTGCCAAAGATTTTTCCGGTTATTCTGAAGAAGAATTTATTGGGTTGAACGTAAATCAATTTGTGGTTCCGGAAAAGATTCCTGAGATGGAAGAAAGACAGAAAAACCGGGAATTGGGGGATAAAACCCAGTCATTATATGAAACTGAATTTATCAACCGTGAAGGTGTAAAAATTTCAGTCGAGGTGAGTTCTGCACCAGTAATCAAGGATGGAAAAACTCATGAAATTTTATTGCTTGCCCGGGATATAACCCAGCGAAAGAAAGCCTTTCGGGAATTAAACGAAAGTAAAAAGCGCCTGAAATTAATTATTGAAGGGACCAATGCAGGAACCTGGGAGTGGTATGTCCAGACAGGTAAGACTATTTTTAATAAAAGATGGGCGCAAATGCTGGGCTATGAATTGCACGAACTGGAACCTGTCAGTATAAAAACCTGGGAAAACTTATGCCACCCCGTTGATTTGGAAGAAACTTTTGTTGAATTAAAAAGGCATTTTAAAAAAGAAACAGATTTGTATGTTGGGCAATTTCGAATGAAACATAAAGATGGCCATTGGGTCTGGATACAGGATCGGGGAAAAGTTGTAGAGTGGGGCAGCGATGGCAAACCCATAAAAATGGCGGGAATTCATCTTGATGTTACCGACCGGAAGCTTGCCGAAGAAAACTTGAAGGAGTCGGAGAAAAAGTATCGGGATCTTGTGGAAAATATACATGAAATAATTTTCAAGGCTGATGAAAATGGCGTAATTACTTATATAAGCCCCGTTGTTGAGCAGTTTTCAGGTTACTCTGCCGAAGAAGTAGAAGGTAAGAATTTCGAAGATTTTATTTGTTCTGAAGATGCCTTTCTGGTTAAGAAGATGTTCATTGAAATCTTAAAGGGAAAGGAGGAACCTCTGGAATACAGGGTGGTGGCCAAATCGGGCAAAAAGAAATGGGTTCGAAGTTTCAGCAGGCTTTCATTCGAAAGTGAAGGCAGAAAATATATTCAGGGTATCCTGGTGAATATTGATAATGAAAAACGAGCCAAGCGGGCAATAGAAAGAAGCCTGGAAGAAATCAAAGTTATTAATGAAACTGTGCTTGATGCCAGCAGGGCAAAAGAAAAAGATCAGGTTTGCTACATAACCGGAAAAGCTATCCATTCATTAATTCCTAACTCTATTGTTGCTGTTTCCTTATACGACCCCCAGAAAAAAAGTGTGGTGATCAAGGAACTATTTGGGCCAAATCAGCTTATTAATATTGCATTGGATGTTATCAAAAAGTCTCCCGGCGAGCTTCGTTTTCATCCAGAAAAAGATCCCGAATTGTTTAAGATATATACTTCTGGTAAACTGGAAAAAGTCCCCGGAGGGTTTCACACAGTAATTGAGGGGCTTCTTCCTGAGGATATATGCAAGCAGATGGAGAAGCATTTTGGCGTAAATTCCGTTTATACTGTGGGTTTTTCCTTAGATAATATACCCTGTGGCGGGGTTACGATATTTTTAATGGGCAAGAAGAAGATTAAAGCCCGTGAAGTTATTGAAACTATTACCGGACATGCTTCAGTGTTGATACATCGCCTGGCAGCTGAGGAAAAGGCAAGGAAGGCCAATGTCAGCCTAACTGATAAAAACCGTGAATTAAATGATTTCACTTATCGGGTCAGCCACGATTTAAAGGCTCCCATGAATATGATAAAAGCTTACATCAGCCTGATCAGGGAAGATCCGGAAAGATTCAGCGAATATTTTGAAAAAGTAGAAAACCAGATCGATAAACTTATGAATTTTATTGAAGATATACTGCAACTTTCCCGGTTTGGCAGGCGGATAGCCCGGAAGGAAAATATCGATTTGAGGGTGATACTGAAAAATATAGTGCAGAATTATAAAACAATGGGTGAACCCATTGAAATTAACTTTCAATCGCAGGCAGAAGATTGCTGTGCAGACCCTCAAAGTATGGAGTTGCTTTTTGCCAATCTGGTTCAGAATTCGATTAAATATAGAAACAGAGATAAAAAAAGTATTAAGATTAAAATAAGAACAAGCAGAGAGACCGACGGCAGTTTAACTGTAAGATATAAAGACAACGGCCAGGGTATGAAAGAAGGTGTTTTAGAACATATCTTTGATTTTGGTTTCACCAGCGATTCTAAAAAGGGAACCGGGCTTGGATTGTCTATTGTAAAAAAAATAATGGAAGCCCACCATGGGGATATCCAGGCAAAAAGCAAGGGCAGAAACAAGGGGGCTGAATTTATAATGCGGTTCCCCGAGAAATAGAAATTTATGTTTTTACAGTTAATTAAAAAAATAAAGAAAATTTCATTTTGCTATTGACATAGAAATATATTTCATATATTATTAGGTAAATGGGGCTGTAGCTCAGTTGGGAGAGCGCTTGCATGGCATGCAAGAGGTCGTCGGTTCGATTCCGTCCAGCTCCATTCAAAAACGGCAATCACAGCTTATTTCTGTGATTGCTTTGTTTTTACCCCGTAAACCCCGCAACAGCGCGGGGTAGTTTGTTTCTGTCAATCATCCATACTGAAACAAGTCCAGTGTTTTTGAAGCCGATTCCGGTCAGCGGGCCTTGAAGTGCCCTGGAGTTAAAGGTTATACTAATTCCCAAAAAGCTTCAACGATTGGTGAAGGAAAAAAACGAAATCTACACAAGAACGTCATCACGAGCATCCGCAAGGATGCGTGGTGATCTCTCCCCATTTGGAATGGGGGAATGTATCGTTCGCCCCAATTTGGAATTGG
>CAZSLZ010000014.1:29034-33839 GCA_964607865.1 uncultured bacterium | reverse complement strand
ATCTTTTCAGGACTTACAAGTCTTAGTTGAAAAGCTGAGAAGTCACCCGGTTTTTCATCATCCTTAAAGGCCATCTCACCAAACTCACCATTTTCATCATCACCAAATACATTTACATCAAGGCATAGAGCTTTTAACTCATTGGTAAGAACAAAAAAAGTTTCAGGTATCTCAGCCTCACATACATTATCACCTCTTGTGATAGGCTTATAAGCCTCTTTTCTTCCATCTACATCATCTGATTTTACAGTTAGCATCTCTTTAAGAGTGTGTGCTGCTCCATACGCTTCAAGAGCCCACACCTCCATCTCACCAAATCTCTGACCACCAAAGAGGGCTTTACCTCCAACTGGTTGTTGAGTAACTAGTGAGTAAGGTCCTGTACTTCTTGCGTGAACTTTTTCATCAACCAAGTGGTGAAGTTTGATAATATACATATAGCCTACATTGACTCTCTCTTTCATCTTCTCACCGGTTTTGCCATCATATAGCTCAGTCTTTCCATCACTATCTATTTTGGCAAGCTCAAAAAGCTCTCTAAACTCATCTTCATTTACCCCATCAAAAACTGGAGTGGCAAACCTAACACCTTTACTCCAATCTTTTGCATACACAAGAAGTTCCTCATCACTCAAACTCTCAATAAAATCCTTTGCACTAAGCATTTTTGCACTATTTGCAATAGCTATCATCTTATCTCTAAGTTCTTTTACAAAGTCCTCTCTTTTCTCTCTTAAGACTTCTTCTATTTGTGAACCAAGCCTTTTACCAACAAGACCTAAGTGAACCTCAAGTATCTGACCTATATTCATACGACTAGGAACCCCAAGTGGGTTTAGAACTATCTCTACTGGAGTACCATCTTTTAGATAAGGCATATCAACTTCAGGAACAATATTTGAGACAATACCCTTATTACCATGTCGACCAGCCATCTTATCACCGACTTTTAGCTTCCTTTTTGTAGCTACATAGACTTTTACTAGCTTAACTACACCACTTGGAAGTATGTCATCTTTTTCTAAAACATTTAGTTTCTCTTCATGCTCTTCAACAAGGATTTTTTTCTGCTCAATAAAGTGGTTTTTGATAGAATCATATAGGTTTTGAACCTTGTCATCATACGATTTTACAAGTGAGTTTAGTAGAAATCTACTAACTTCTGCCAAAGCCTCTTTTGAGACAACATCACCACTTTTATAGGTGTTTCCACCTACTTCACACTCGTTTTCAAGCTTGTTTTTAGCTAGAAGAGATGTTAGTCTTAGCATCTCTTCTCGATCTAGCATTGCCATCTTATCTTGATGCTCTTGAACTAGCTTATCTCTCTCTTCATTATAAGCTTTTAATGCTCTCTCATCTTTTTCGTAGCCTTTTTTTGTAAATATTTTTACATCTACTACAATTCCATCCATTGATGGTGGGCAATAGAGGGATTTATTTACAACATGACCAGCTTTTTCGCCAAATATAGCTCGCAAGAGCCTCTCTTCTGGAGTTGGCTTCACCTCACCCTTTGGCGAGACTTTACCTACCAAAATCATCCCAGAAGTTACATGAGTTCCTATTTTGACTATACCGCTTTCATCTAGGTGCCCTAAGTCTTCCTCTTTTACATTTGGAATATCTCTTGTAATCTCTTCAACTCCGTGCTTTAACTCTCTAGCTTCTATCTCTTTTTCATATACATGTAGTGATGTGAAGCTATCATCTCTTATGAGTTTCTCACTAACAACAATAGCATCCTCGAAGTTGTATCCATTCCAAGGCATAAATGCTACTAGGATATTTTTACCAATAGCAAGTTCACCACTATCCATATTTGGACCATCAGCTATTACTTGACCCTCTTCTATTTTTTGACCACCCTTTACTATTGGAACTTGTGAAAAAGATGTGTTTTGGTTTGTTCTAAGGTTTTTTTGTAGTTGGTAATGGTCTATAAAAGCACCATTATCATCTTCACCCATTATATAGATATTTTCACTATCTACTTTTTCAACAAGTCCAGCTCTTTTTGCTTTTATCGCTTCCCATGCATCTCTAGCTACTATCTGCTCCATACCAGTCCCAACTACAGGAGCTGAAGTTTTTATGAGTGGCACTGCTTGTCGTTGCATGTTTGAACCCATTAGAGCACGGTTAGCATCATCATGTTCTAGAAATGGAATTAAAGAAGCAGCAACACCTACTACCATTCCTGGGCTTAGGTCAATTAAATTAACTTTTGATTTTTCAACTAGAAGGATTTCTCCATCTATTCTAGCCTCTATGAGATCTTCTTGGATGCTCTTGTCACTATTTAGCTTTGCACTAGAAGGTGCTATTACTAACCCCTCTTCTTGTGTAGCTGTCAGGTAGACTATCTCATCAGTTACCTTCCCATCTTTTACTTTTTTATAAGGAGCCTCTACAAAACCTAAGTCATTAACTTTTGCAAAAGTAGATAGAGTGTTTATAAGCCCAATATTTTGACCTTCAGGAGTCTCAATAGGACAGATTCTACCATAGTGAGTTGGGTGAACATCTCTAACTTCAAATCCAGCCCTCTCTTTTACTAAACCACCTTCACCAAGTGCACTTAGTCTTCTTTTGTGAGTTATCTCAGAGAGTGGGTTTGTCTGATCCATAAATTGTGAAAGCTGACCACCAGTAAAAAACTCTAATATAGTTGTTGTTATAGTTTTTGAGTTAATAAGATCATGAGGCATTAGCTCATCAAGTGCTCCACTCATGGTTGTCAACTTATCTTTTATCGCTTTTTGCATCTTAACAAGCCCTGTGTGAAGCTCATTTGCTAGTAGCTCACCAATTGCTCTTATTCTTCTATTTCCTAAGTGATCTCTATCATCAACCCTACCTATACCATTTTTTACTTTTGTTAGGTATTGAACACTTTTAATAACATCTTCATGAGTAAGAACAGTCACATACTCTGGGATATTTAACCCTAACTTATGGTTCATCTTCATACGACCAACGCGCGTCAAATCATATCTCTCAGGGTCAAAGAAAAGTTGCTGAACAAAAGCTTTTGCAGCCTCTTTAGTCACAGGTTCACCAGGTCTCATCACTTTATAGACTCTAATAGCAGATAGATCATTTTCATCATCTATTTTCTCAGTCTGTTTTAGAAGCTTTAATGAATCTACATCAGCAAAAAATGAGTTAATAATAGAGCTATCAACACCATGTGCAAGATCATTAGCTATCTCAAACTCTTTTATACCTGCCTCAATAAGCTTTTTAAGCTTCTGCTCATCAAGTTTTGTTAGAGTATCAAAAAGTATCTCACCTGTCTCTTTATTTACAATAGGTTTACTAAGAACTCTATCTATTAATGTCTCATACGGATACTCTACGAACTTCACTCCATCTTCTTGAAGTTTTGTAGCCTTTTTTGCACTCATTCTTTTACCAGCTGCTAGAAGAACACTACCATCTTCACCTTTTAAGTCAAAATCAACTCTTCCACTGAAGTCATCTGGGTTAAAAGGAACTAAGAATTTGTTGTTCTTCTGAGTGATACTAAGTGTTGGGTAGAAAAATTTCAAGATATCTTGTTTACTATAGCCAAGTGCCCTAAACATAATAGTTACAGGCATCTTTCTTCTTTTGTTTATCCTAACATACATAATATCTTTTGCGTCATATTCAAAGTAGAGCCAAGAGCCTCTATCTGGAATAATCTGACCTGTGTATACTCTTTTAGTAGAGGAGGTTATAGACTCCTCTTCTTTAAATATTACACCTGGGCTTCTGTGGAGTTGATTTACAACAACTCTCTCAACACCATTTATTATAAAGCTTGTCCTATCAGTCATAAGAGGAATCTCTCTTACAAAAATAGACTGCTCTTTTATATCTTTTACGCCAGTTTTTTCACCTGTTTTTTCATCTTTATCCCATAAAACTAGGCGTATTTTTAGTTTTAGGGGAATAGAGTATGTTAATCCTCTCTCCATAGCTTCTCGGATAGTGTATTTTGGTTTTCCATACTCATACCCCATGTACTCAAGTGTAACTCTATTCTGAGCATCATGAATAGGATATATTGACTTAAAAACTTTATCAATACCACTATCTTCACCCTCTCCATAAAGAAAAGTTTGGTAACTATTTCTTTGAAGTTGGAGTAAGTTTGGTACTTTTAGAGGCTGTGATGATTTTGTAAAGTCAACTCTAAGTCTGTTTCCGGATTTAAGTGTTTTTGGCATTGCTTACCTCTGTGAGTAGATTTTGAAGTGCTTAAGATTATGTTCATGCATAACAACAAAACTATTACATCAATAGCTTTGCTGTTAGCACTCCCCAAAAGGGGAATAACTATCTACTTGACTTCTACTTCAGCTCCAGCTTCTTCTAGTTTAGCCTTCATTGCATCAGCATCCTCTTTACTTGCACCCTCTTTAACAGTAAAAGGTGTCTTTTCTGCAGCATCTTTTGCTTCTTTTAGTCCAAGACCAGTAAGCTCTCTTATAACTTTAATAACATTGATCTTTTTAGCACCAGCTGATTTTAGGACAACATCAAACTCAGTCTTTTCAGCAGCAGCTGCACCTGCATCACCTGTAGCAGCTGGAGCAGCTCCACCTGCAACTACTGTAGGCGCTGCACTTACGCCAAACTTCTCTTCAAACTCTTTAACTAGTTCTGAAAGCTCAAGAACTGACATATTAGCTATGTGATCTAGTATCTCTTCTTTTGTGATTGCCATTTGTTAATCCTTTGTTTTTTTATTATTTTATACGCCTAAGGAGCAGAGCTCCTTATGCTACGCTAACGCTGAGTTTTCTTCAGCAGAA
>CAZSLZ010000014.1:14782-28934 GCA_964607865.1 uncultured bacterium | reverse complement strand
GGCTCAGCCTATCTACCCTGCTTGGAAAACAAATTTTCTTCAGCAGAAGGCTCAGCCTATCTACCCTGCTTGGAAAACAAATTTTCTTCAGCAGAAGGCTCAGTTTATTTACAAACTCAGAAAGCAAAACTTCCCAAGTAAAACTATTCTTTCTATTGCTCTTTTTGAGCTAGGTTATTTAGTGCTGTAGCGAAATTTGATAGTGGTGCATTAAGCACATAAGCCATATTTCGCATTGGAGCAGTCCACACTGAAAGAAGCATTCCAACCAACTCTTCTCTTGAAGGTAGTTTGGATATTGCCTCAATCTGGGATTTCTCAACTACTGCACCATCGAAGTGCCCAAACTTAATAACAAATTTCTCTTCATCTTTGGCAACTTTTGTGATAGTTTTAGCCAAGCTAACCTGATCACTACCCCAGATAAAGATGTTTGTATCTTTAAGTTCAAGACCCTCTTTATTCGCTGCACCAAGAGCTATGGATGCTATAGTATTTTTAACAACTTTAACTTGCAAATCTTGTTCTCTTGCACTTTTTCTAACAGCTTCAAGTTGGCTCACAGTTAGACCTTTGTAGTCACATACTGCAATACCCTGAGCATCAGCAAACTCTTGAGTCAGTTCTTTAACGAGCTGGTCTTTTTCTTGTCTAGTCAAGCTTTTTCCTCCTTTCTGACTGTATGGGTAGGGCAAAGGAGTGCGATTAAGCTCAAATGAGCCCCTACTTTCTTCAGTCTAAGATTAAGTCTACTTAATGTCCATCAATTGTTGTGAATCTAATTTTATAGATGGACTCATTGTTAATGATATCGCTGCATTTTTTATATATTTACCTTTTGAAGTTGAAGGCTTTAGTCTGTTTACTGTTCTTAGCAACTCCATTAGGTTTTCTTTTATCTTTTCTTTATCAAAGCTAACTTTCCCTAAAGGCGCGTGAAGATTTCCCTTCTTATCAACTCTGAAGTTTACTTGACCTGCTTTAGCATTCTTTACTGCTTTTTCTACATCCATAGTTACAGTGCCAGTCTTAGGGTTTGGCATAAGACCTTTTGGCCCAAGAACTCTACCAACTTTACCAACTGCACCCATCATATCTGGAGTAGCAATCATAATATCAAAATCAAGCATTCCATTTTTGATTTCATCAATCAAATCATCACCACCAACTATATCAGCTCCAGCTGCTTTTGCCTCATCAGCTTTTGCATCTTTGGCAACTACTGCGACTTTTAATGTTTTACCAGTTCCATGAGGAAGTACAACCGCACCTCTTACCATCTGATCTGCATGTCTTGGATCAACTCCAAGTCTTAAAGCAAGCTCAATAGTCTCATCAAACTTAGCAGTGGCCATACTTTTTACAGTATCACTTGCACTATCTACATCATATACTTTCTCAAAATCAACTTTTTTTTCTAACTCTTGTCTTTTTTTAGATACTTTATTTGTCATAGCGATCTCCATTAGTCCACAATTTCTATGCCGATACTTCTTGCACTACCAGCGATAATATTAAATGCAGCATCTTCATCATTCGCATTAAGATCTGACATTTTTAGCTTAACAATCTCTCTAACCTGATCTCTTGTTATTTTAGCAACTTTGTTTTTTAGTGGGTTATCACTACCCTTTTTTATTTGAGCAGCTTTTTTAATTAAGTCCGTAGCAGGAGGCTGCTTAGTCTCAAAAGTAAAGCTTTTATCACTATATACAGTAATAATAACAGGGATAGAAAAATCACCTAAATCTTTTGTCTTCTCATTAAAAGCTTTACAAAACTCCATAATATTAATCCCTCTTTGACCAAGAGCTGGACCTACTGGAGGTGAGGGGTTTGCCTTTCCGGCAGGTATTTGAAGTTTTAGTTGTCCTGTTACCTTTTTTGCCATATGTTATCCTTTATACAATCTTTTCAACTTGTGAATAAAGTATCTCAATTGGTGTACTTCGTCCAAAAATAGATACATTAAGCTTTAGCTTTCTGTGTTTTAAATCATACTCTTCAACTGTCCCTGTAAAGTTAGCAAATGGACCATCTATAATCCTTACAACTTCACCCTCATCAAATGAGACTTTCGGTTTTGGAGCCGCCTTGTTCTGAACCTTTTCTAAAATAAGATTGATATCATTCTCGCTAAGGGCTGTAGGTTTTTTGTTTTCACCTATAAACCTACCAACTCTTGGGAGTTGCTGAATCTTCTGCCAAAGCTCAGTATCTAAATCCACTTTGACAAATACATATCCTGGATATAGACTTCTTTCGCTTATCTTTTTTTTATTATTCTTGACCTCTATTACATCTTCAGTAGGAACAATTATATTCTCAACCCTCTCACCGAGATTCATATCAATCTTAAGTTTTTCAATCGCTCTTTTTACAGACAGTTCACTTCCCGAATATACCTGTATAGCGTACCATTTATTATCCATAGTTAAGTTCCTATTGTCCTAGTACCAATGAAAGAATTGACGAAAAAGTCAAATCAAACAAACCTAAAAATATCGTTACAAATATAACAACCAATACAACAGAGAAAAAGCCATTTCTTATCTGATCTTTAGTAGGAAAAATAACTTTATATAATTCCTCTTTTGCTAATCTATAATAGTTAATCATTTTTTTCATAATTACTTCCTACTTCTACGCGAAGTGGCAGGCCAGGAGGGACTCGAACCCCCAGCATTCGGTTTTGGAGACCGACGCTCTACCATTGGAGCTACTGACCTACAACACAAATTAAAGCTTTGCCTCTTTGTGTATTGTATGCTTTTTATCAAATCTACAATACTTTTTAACCTCAAATTTCTCTGTATGAGTTTTTTTGTTTTTTGTTGTGTGATAGTTTCTTCTCTTACACTCTTGGCAAGCTAGATGTATAATCTCTCTCATAATATATAAACCTTTTTAATTTTATACAATACAAAAAGAGGAAAACCTCTCTTTGTAAACTACTCTATAATCTTACTAACAACACCTGCACCAACAGTTCTACCACCCTCACGGATTGCAAATCTTGTACCATCTTCAAGTGCGATTGGAGCTATTAATTCAACTGAAATTTTAACATTATCACCAGGCATAACCATCTCTGTACCTTCAGGAAGAGTGATAGACCCTGTAACATCTGTTGTTCTTACATAAAACTGAGGTCTGTAACCATTAAAGAATGGAGTGTGTCTACCACCTTCTTCTTTACTTAGTACATATATCTCACCTTCAAACTTTTTGTGAGGTGTGATAGAGCCTGGCTTACAAAGAACCTGTCCTCTTTCAACTTCATCTTTTTTAGTACCTCTAAGAAGAATACCAACATTATCTCCAGCCTCACCTTTGTCAAGCTCTTTTCTAAACATCTCAACACCAGTAACTGTTGTTTTTGAAGTATCACCTAGACCAACTATCTCAATCTCAGCACCAACATTGATAGTACCTCTTTCGATTCTACCTGTAACAACTGTACCTCTACCAGCGATTGAGAAAACATCCTCAACTGGCATAAGGAAATCTTTTTCAGTATCTCTTTCAGGGCTTGGGATGTAGCTATCAACAGCATCCATAAGCTTCATGATTTTATCACTCCACTCTCCAAGATTTCCTGATTTAACCTCTTCAAGAGCTTGAAGTGCAGATCCAGTAACTATTGGAGTGTCATCACCTGGGAACTCATAACTATCAAGTAGCTCTCTAACTTCCATTTCAACTAGCTCAAGAAGTTCTTCATCATCAACCATATCTTCTTTGTTTAAGAAAACAACTATATACGGTACACCAACCTGTCTTGAAAGAAGGATATGCTCTCTAGTTTGTGGCATAGGACCATCAGCTGCAGAAACAACAAGTATAGCACCATCCATCTGTGCAGCACCAGTAATCATGTTTTTAACATAATCGGCGTGACCTGGACAGTCAACATGCGCATAGTGTCTGTTTTCTGTTTCATACTCTATGTGAGAAGTAGCAATTGTAATACCTCTCTCTTTTTCTTCAGGAGCATTATCTATCTGATCATAATCTCTAGACTCCGCCCAACCTTTTGTAGAAAGCACAGCTGAAATAGCAGCAGTTAGCGTAGTTTTTCCGTGGTCAACATGACCGATTGTACCAATATTGACATGTGGCTTATTCTTGACGAATTTTTCTTTTGCCATTAGTTTCTCCTCTAACAAATTTAAATAAACTTTTTGGGTCTCCAAATTATGGAGCCCATAAGCGGACTTGAACCGCCGACCTCTTCCTTACCAAGGAAGTGCTCTACCGCTGAGCTATATGGGCGCGCGTATAAACACTGTTGCAACAATGCTTTAAGATAATGGAAGCAAATAAATGTAGCCTAGCTCCCAGTATCAAAGTGGAGCGGGAGACGGGATTCGAACCCGCGACCCCCAGCTTGGAAGGCTAGTGCTCTAGCCATCTGAGCTACTCCCGCTCAAAATTAAAATCTGCCGGAAAAATTTCTCTTACATTAAAAAAAACCCTTCCGGGGATTTTTAGCAAAAACATAATAACCGATCTGAATGGGTTTGTCAATACTTTTATACTAATTTTTCATGTTTTTAAACCATCTCTTTCAATCACTCCAAAACCATACATCATAAGCCCCGGAGTTAGTTTTTACCGGAATAACACCGTAAACCTGTCCAGTTGTTCACATTTTTTTAAAATGTAAATCAGTAAATTACTCTAAAGGACTAATAATATAAACTGTAGAAAATTTGTATATGGTTAAAAATATAGTATTACAAAATCGTTATTACGACTCGGTTGCCCTCATGAGCGCAGCCGGCAAAATCAAAGATCATCTTGAAGCCAGGCAGGTATCTCTAATGATGGGCACAGATGCCAACAAGGAGATACTGAAGGCAACCAATTTACTTACACCGGAAGGGGAAAAGGCACAGGCCGGAGATCTGATTGTCAGCCTTCAAATTGAATCGGAACAACCAACGGAAAAAATTCTGGAAGTTCTGGAAGAAATGATGGCTCCCAAAGTTTCAACAGAAGGAGAGGAAGTAAAACCGAAAACCCTGGAGGGAGCTCTTCAGATTCTGCACGATGCCAACCTGGCGGTGATTTCAATTCCTGGAGAACATGTGGAATACGAAGCGGAGAAACTCATGGATAGAGGTATCCATCTTATGCTTTTCTCTGACAATGTCCCCCTGGAAACTGAAATAGCCCTGAAGAAAAGGGGTGAAAAAGAAGATCTACTGGTTATGGGCCCTGATTGCGGAACAGTCATAATTGGCGGAGTTGCCCTGGGGTTTGCCAACAAGGTAAGAACCGGTAATATTGGCCTGGTGGCCGCCGCAGGAACGGGTATTCAGGAGGTATCCACCCTCATTCACAAAATGGGGGGCGGAGTTTCCCACGCCATAGGAACCGGCGGAAGAGATCTTTCCAAAGACGTAAACGGAATTACCATGAAAATGGGAATCCGTGCGCTGATGGAAGACCCTGAAACCGAAGTTCTGGTTCTCATTTCCAAACCACCTCATCCCGATGTGGAAAAGGAAATTTACAACATGGTAAAAGATTCCAGAAAACCGGTAGTGGTCAACCTGCTGGGCAGTGACGGTCAGGAAGCCAGAAAACACAGCCTTACCTTCGCAGTAACCCTGGAAGAGGCAGCCTTCAAGGCAATGGAAGCTGCAGGCAGGGAACCGGTTCTGTTAACCCCGGCAAATATTGAAGAACTACTGAAGAAAGAACTGGCGCAACTCGGTTCCAGCCAGAAATATTTAAGAGGTTTGTATTCTGGCGGAACTCTCACCAGCGAAACACGGATAATTCTGGAAAGCCTGGGGTTCAAACTATGGTCCAATGTAACCAAGGACGAAAAGAGCAAATTGAAGAATCCTTTCAAATCTCAGGAAGATACCCTGGTGGATATGGGCGACGACGTCTTCACCAAAGGGGCGCCTCATCCCATGATTGATTCCACAAAACGTATTGACCGGATTATGGAAGAAGCCAGCGATCCTGAAACCGCCATTATTTTAATGGACCTGGTTCTGGGATACGGCGCACATCCTGACCCCGCCCCGGAACTGGCACAGGCTATACAGAAAGCCCAGAAAATTGCTCACGATGACGGCAGGCATATAATCTTTGTGGCATCAGTTTGTGGAGTACCAGAAGACCCCCAGAACCTGGAAACACAATCCAAGGTATTTCAGGATGCAGGAGTTATTGTATTTCCTTCCAACGCATCAGCCACCCGTTTTGTAGCCAGAGTTATGAAGGAAATCAATCAAACCGTTAAAACAAAATAATTAACAGGAGGAAACCCATGGCTTCAGTTCAGGAACTTCTTAAAAAGAAGCCTAAAGTTATTAATATGGGGTTGGAATCTTTCTATGAATCACTGAAAGATCAAAACCAGCCTGTGGTACATATAAAGTGGAAACCCCCGGCGGGAGGAAAACGCCACCTGTTGGAAATAATCCGCAGATTGCGGTAATTTTATAAAAACGGTTGAATTGACGGGAAATTCCTATCAATTCAACCGGAAACTTGAAACTCTTTGTGTATTTATCGAGGAAAACGATTTTTCTATAAAAACCGTTCCTCGAATTTTTAAAGATGCAATAGATAATTATGGTTTTTTAACAAAGCCTCTGTTTATTAAGGAAAGCAAATATGTTTGGACTAAGCTTGAAAAGCAAGGTTACTTTTTTTCGCCAGCTGGCAACCCTTATTGAATCGGGTATGCCTTTGATGGCTTGTATCGAATCGCTGAAAACCATCCGGGATCCCGGAACACAGCGAATTGTAAAAGAAGCAGAAACTACAGTTTCCCAAGGGCTGCCATTATCCACAGCGTTTGAAAAATTCCCCGGCGATTTCGAAGAATATATCGTTCAAATGATCAAGGCCGGCGAGGTGGGGGGAACCCTGGACCGGCGCCTGAAAGAACTGGCTGATCACCTGGAAAACCTACAGAAAATTAAAATGGGGTTGCTGGTAAAGCTTATTTATCCCATACTCCTGTTTCATGCAGGTATCTTCATACCACCCCTGGTGGTATGGTTTCTGCAGGGGTTCGCAGCTTATGCCCGGGTCACCCTTATACCTCTTTTTATCATCTATGCTGTAGTTTCAGGTTCTTACGCCGGTTATCAGTTGGCAAAAAAAGCTCCTCCCATAGCCCGGACAATAGATTCCATCCTCATTGGTTTTCCATTCATCGGAAAATTCTTCCGTTACCGCGCTGCCTACAGGTTTATGCTGGTTATGGGAGATATGATGGAAGCCGGCATTAACCTTGGCCTTGCCATCGAGTCCTCTGCCAGCGCCTGTGGCAATGCTGCTGCCGCCAGCAGGTTCAACGAAATGAGGGAAAAGGTAATCCAGGGCATACCTCTTTCTGTCTGTTTCAGAAATACCGGGTTGTTTCCAGAAACTTCCCTTTCTATTATTGAATCGGGTGAGAAATCGGGAACCCTGGCTGGCTCTATTAAAAAGGCTGCGGAATTATTAAAACAGGATCTGGACAATGCCACCAATATTGTTTTTATTGTAATTCCTGTTGTCATGTATCTGGGTGTGGCAGGCTATATTGGTTACGTAATTGTAACCACTTTTATAAACCAGGTTGCCCCACTTTATAACCAATTCTAAAAGATATATCCACAAACAGGAGCAACCTATGGCAAAGCAAAAAAACCGGAAAGTAAAATTCAGGGATAAATCAGAAGACAGCCAGTATATAAAACAAATGCTGGAAATTCTGGAAAATAATTATCCCCATGCCCATACCGCATTAAACCATAAAAACCCCTTGCAGTTGCTGGTTTCAACTATCCTTTCTGCTCAATGTACCGATGAACGTGTTAATAAAGTTACAGAAAAACTTTTTAAAAAATATCATACAGCACAAGATTATGAAAAAGCTGATCCTGAAGAATTAAAAGATTTGATTCGCTCCACAGGCTTCTATAACAATAAGGCAAAAAATATTATGGGTATGGCAAAAAAACTGGTTTCAGATTTTAACGGAGAAGTGCCCGGCAATATGGAAGATCTGATCTCTCTGCCGGGAGTGGCGCGAAAAACCGCAAATGTGGTGCTGGGAAATGTTTTTGACAAAGCTGTGGGAGTGGTGGTTGATACCCATGTCAAGAGGCTTTCCTTCAGGCTGGGCCTTTCTGATGAAGACAACCCGGACAGAATAGAAAAAGCCTTGATGGAAATAATTCCCAGGGGTAAATGGATCTGGATCTCCCATGCCCTTATTGATCACGGCAGAAAAATATGCAATGCCAGAAAACCCGATTGTGAAAAATGCCCTTTGAATGATATATGCCCGTCAGCTTTCAGGTTTTAAACATAAGGCGTTATGCCTGATCCTGATTTTATTCAGGGGTAGAAAGTCAAAGATCCAGTCGCTCACGGACCCAAGGTAAGTGGGCAAGGAACCAACTTGAATTTCGTCATTGCGAGGAGCGTTAAGCGACGTGGCGATCTCTGTACCACCCAGGTAAGTGGGTAAGGAAAAATCCTGGTGGGTGTGGCGCAGGCGACTTCTAAAACCCTCCGGGTTTTTGAGGAGCCCAGCTATACCCACAAAAAACCAATACGGGAAATTTTATACATTGAAAAAGGCAGCGTCCGTTGTAATGAAGGATGAAAGCGGCGGAACCAAGCTCGAGTTCTGCAGTGAAACGAGGACTGTTTGAGAGCGCCGGCGCAGCAATTGAATCCTGAATGAAAAAAGGATAGCGGGTTTTTAATAATGATTTGATGTGAGCAAAAAAATTAAAAAGTAATGGTTTGAAAAGGTAAGTGGGTTTAGAACCAACCGGAGCTAAACTGAGATTGCTATGCCTCTTCGAGGCTCGAAATGACAACATAACGGGCTATGGAAATGTGACAGGCTTTTGGAAAACAGAATACATTTTACCAGGATCCCACCCACAACCGGGGCCGGTTGAAAGTAAAAGATTCTGAAGTTTACCTTCTGGAAGTCGATGGCGATAAAATGCAGACACATTCTCTGTATTTATCCAGACAGAACAGCGAAAAAGTGAAAAAATGGAAAGAACGAAGAGGCGAAAGGCTGAAGGAGATGAACAGCAGAGTTAAAATTGTTTGAACCGGGCTTATTAACAGAAATAACCATATAAAAAAACCGCCTTCCGGCGGTTTTATTTAACTTTTTTTATCGAAGAATTTTGAAACAGTGTTTTTCTCGTTAGAGTAAAATGTCCTGCGGTATTTTTTCGCTCCCGATATATCCTTCATGGAATCTTCCATCCTCTTGCCCAGCATCAGCTTGCTTCTGTCATCAAGAGATTTTATAAACCTGAGTTTTTCAATTATCTCATCCACTTTGTCCATGCTGTCCCGCAGCGCCGTAAAATCAGGAGCTTTTTCCAGCATTGCCTTGCGTTCCTCCAACCAATTGGTTACCTGGCTTACCTTGTTTTCCTTTATGGCATTTATCAGCGCCTCGCTCAATTTTATATATTGGTTGCACCATGCCATTGCCTCATCTTTTTTTACTTGTACATCCATATTTTATTACCTAACCAGTTTTTGCAAGGGAAGGATTATCGGGATTTTCAACCCCCATGGCCTGAAATGCTTCCTCCCAGCTTTGCTTCAGCGATGAAATCACCTTGATAGCTTCGTCAAGATCCTTAAGGTTATAATCCTCCAGTGAAGCTCTGATTCTTTCAATTACATACATATAAAGGGATTCCATGGACTTGCAGAAATCGGGGGCTTTTGCATAGTCCAGCGTACCCAGAAGCTCAATCACCGCATTGGTGGCGCTCAGCAAATAAGTATTGGCTTTCTCGGCCTTGCCCTTGCTGATTAAAATGCGGGCTTTCTTCAGGAACCCCAGGGTGCCGTCATACACCATCAACAAAAGCCTTTCTCTGGATGCGGTTTTTATTTGAACGTTCTTATAACTATTGACATTCTTCTGATAAGGTGTCACACTGTTTCATCCTCTCTGGTGTTTTTTCAGGTATTACTTCAATTAATTGCCTGTTTTGGCGGATTGGCTGCTGCTGCCGGACATGGCGTTCAGTTGAGAGAAAATATATTCGCTCTGGGACTGAATCTCCGCCATGGCGGCCTCCAGTTTGGCAAATTTAATATAATACTGCTCTTCCATCCTGGACAGGCTTTCTTCCTTGACTGTGATCGATTCTTCTAAACTTTCAATTTCCTCGGTGAAATAGTCTTCAGTGATCTTTATGGTTCCGTCAACGGGGTCGGTAATCTGCGCCAGGTAATTATCCACCCTTACCGCCAAACCGTTGTCTTCATCGGTGAAGAAGTTCATAGCGTTTTCCATGTCATTGTTAAGGGCATCGGCAAGAGCTGACTCGTCGGAGATCTCCAGTTTTCCTGTTCCTTCATTAATGGTAATTCCCAAGTCGTCCAGAGAATTATAACCCGAACTTCCGCTGGTCAGATCGGTAACCGCAGCGTATAAATCTTCTCTTATGGTTAAAAGAGTGGTGTCGGAAAACAGGGTCCCGCTTTCTCCGGTTTCGCTGTCATAGAAAAACTGGTTGTCAAAATAATCCACCATATTGTTATACTGATCGATGAAACTTTGAATCTGGGTTTTTACCGACGAGGTATCCTGATCAAAAGACAGGGTAACAGGGTTGCCGGCATCGGCGCTTTTAAGGGTGAGGGTCGCGCCGTCAATTACATCGTCTATGGTGTTGGAGCTTCGGTAAATGTCAATTGCCCCGGCGTCTTCGCCCATGATAATATGGGCATCCCGGGCGTCCTGAATTGTGGAAAAACTGGGCTCGGTGCCCCCGCTTAAACTCATGTTAACATCAATAGTATTATCAGCGCCAAGCTTGTCGCCGGTTAAAATCAACCGGTAATCGCCGGTGTCGGCCTGGACTATGCTGGCGGAAACGCCGTAATTGCCGTCGTTTATCGTGTCCCTTATTCCTTCCAGGGTGTTGTTTTCACTGTCCACGGTAATGGGGTCATAACTTACATTGCCTACGTTTATGGTAATCTGGCCGGTACCTATTTCTGCCGTGGATGAACCGTAAGACTGAGATGAAACCTGATGGCTTCTTGCCAGAGATTCCACGGAAACTGAATAACTCGAGGTGTTGGCACCTGAAGTTGAAGTTACTGTTAATACATCGGTATTTGATGAACTGGCCCTGCGCCCCTGGAAAGTGCTTTCCTGTTTAAGGGCGTTGCTTTGAAACTTCATTGCCAGGGTCCGGGTGTTTAAATCTCTCCAGGCTGTGAGTTTCTCGGTTACTTCCGCTTTCTTATTCTCAAGCCTGGTTATGGGCTGCTGTTCGATACTTATTAACTTGGAAACTATGTCATCAGTATCCAGCCCCGATGCCAGGCCGCCTACTCTGAATAAACTGCTGGCTGAAGAAGTTGCATCCATACCGTTCACCTCCCTGCTGTTAAATTTCTGTTTTATATATCTTCTGCTTGTTGCGTTTTCCGGTTCGCCTTTTTTCTCGCAATGACAACATTACTTCAGGTTGCCACCTTTCACGGCTAATAATGACATTTCTGCCATTCCCGTCATCACATTCAGCGGAAGTCGTTATCAATCTTGAAATTGTTGTTTTCTAATTAAAAAAAGTGAGGAAGGTGGGGAAGCCAAATGGCCTCCCCACTTCACACTAAGGGTTAAGATTAACCAAATAATCTGAGTATTGACTGAGGGGCCTGGTTAGCTTGCGCTAACATAGCCATACTGGTTGACTGCAGAATCTGGGCTCTGGAGAAATCGAGCATCTCTTCCGCCATGTCTGCGTCACGAATAGTTGATTCGGATGCAGCCATATTTTCGGCGGCCACGTTCAGGTTTCTCACAGTTGCTTCCAAAACGTCCTTCTGGAATGCACCCATATCGGCACGGGTAGAACTTACTTCTTCAAGAGCAGCGTCGATGACTCTCAGGGCTTCCTGGGCGCCCTCGTGGTTGGTAACATCGATCTGTTCGATGTTGATTGCGCTCATTTCGCTGAAGGTACCGGTCGCTGTGGCACCCAGGGAGTCGCCTCTCATATCGTTCAACTGAAGTTTTACACCCTGGCCCTCGAATGCTCCAACCTGGAAGTTCAGCGAGTTGTTTTCCACGGTTACAGTGCTGGCGAAGGTTCCCGAACCACCGTCAACTCTTACTTTCAATCCATCCATATCGGAGCCGGCCTGGCCGCTTAAATAGATACCGTCTGAGCTTGAAGCTGCCTGCCCACCAATGGTTCCGGCAACGTTTACACCGGCGTTGGTTCCAGCTGCTCCCAAACCTGAACCGTCAGCTATGGTAACTTCGGTTCCTGCTGAGGCTACAAGCTGCATGCTGGAGGCATTGTCCTTGTCACTGGTGAAGCTGTATGCCACCACGTCGGAAGCGCCGTAATCATCATTGGTTAAAGTACAGGTATCATTGGCATTGTCAAAAGCCACGGTTACCTCATAACCAGCATTGTCCAGGGCATCGTTGATTGCGCCGACAGCATTGGTAATGGTGGTTCCGGCTGCTATGGAGACGGTTACGTTTCCACCTTCGCCGTCACGGAAAGTAACACTTTCGGTCTGCGACAATCTGGTATCTCCGGTTACATCACTGGCCGTGGCCGTAGCATCCTGAGCCGCACCTGAAAATCCACCGGTTCCATCCGAGACTGACCAGGAAGCATTTGCATCTTCCGCTACCTGATTCAGACCGGCGATTTGCAATGTAGAGGCATCGCCAGGGTTATCGGTGAAAGTGACTGTTACTCCGCTTATTCCAAAATGCTGCTCAATGGCTGATTTGGTTGCTTCTTCAATAGCCTCTTCAGTTCCAGCATTGAGAGTGACGGTTACTTCTTCATTATTGAAGAGAGCTCCACTCAGGGTAAATTGGTCACCGGCTGAGAAGTCACCATCACCGACAGTTCCAAGACTATCCAATGTGAACCCGGTTACATCTGTCATAGCTGCGTTACCGGCGGAAATACCTTTTTCTGATTCAGTGGTAACATCCACTTCATAGGTTCCGGCCACGGTATTGGTGGAGCCTGATACAAACGTCAGGTTATCATTGGCTGCTGTTCCGGTTACACCGGCGGAGCCGTCGATGAGTTTCCGGTTACCAAACGCTGTGGTGTTGGCAATACGGTTGATAGTGCTGATGGCCTTTTCGATCTGTTCCTGGTCAGCGGCACGGGCTGCGCTGTCTGATGCACCAGTGTTGGATGCGTGCAGGGCCAGTTTTCTCATGCCTCTTAACGCGGTGGTAACTTCGTCCAGGGCTCCTTCTGCGGTCTGTACCAGTGAAATACCGTCCTGGGCGTTTCTGGTGGCCTGCTGAAGGCCTTCCACCTGGGCCCGGAACTTTTCTGAAATTACCAGGCCTGCAGGGTCATCGGCTGCCCGGTTGATTTTCATACCTGATGAGAGCCTTTCGATTGATTTCGAGAAGCTGTTCTCGTTCTGTTTCAGGTATCTGTGTGCTGACATAGCACTTAAGTTTTTGTTTACTACTAACGCCATAATTTAATTCCTCCTTGAATTAATTATTGATTTTATTCTGGCTGGGCTTCAGCTTCCTTGCCTCAGCCCAAAGGTTTACTATGTTGATTCAGTCGTAATTTTGAATCTTTGATTTCTTTAACCCTTATTGAGGTTTTTAAACCCTTCCTCACCTCCTCCAATTACTACTTCGGTTCTTGGAAAAATTTATTAAGGGGCCTTAAAAAAATTTTTCCGGCTTTTTTCGGGGGGTTTCCGGGGTTAATCCCCTTGGTTACTGGCCTTGAACCATTTAATAATACTTTAGTATATAATATTTTCATACTTTTGTTCCCCATTGAGAATGGGGGAATGTATCGTTCGCATCATAACTGGGGGAAAATGCGAAAGATCCGTTTGCTCACCGACGCAAGGTAAGTGGGTTTTGAACCAACCCGTATTTCGTCATCACGAGGATCCGCATAGTTTCTGCCCAGAAAAATTTCGTCATCACGAGGAGCGTCAGCGACGTGGTGATCTCTGCGCCGCCCAGGTATGTGGGTATAGAATAAACCTGATCTAAGTTGAGATTGCCACGCCTCTTCGAGGCTCGCAATGACGGGCTTTGGGTAGATTTTTCGTCATCACGAGGATCCGCATAGTTTCTGCCCAGAAAAATTTCGTCATCACG
>CAZSLZ010000014.1:0-14682 GCA_964607865.1 uncultured bacterium | reverse complement strand
TCAGCGACGTGGTGATCTCTGCGCCGCCCAGGTATGTGGGTATAGAATAAACCTGGTGAAAAACCTCTTCCATGAGGTCCGTTCAATTCTTGTAATTTACCACGAAAAGTGCTTTTTCTTTTTGAATGAAAAGTATTTTTGAGGGGAGTACTATTGAAAATTTAAAAATAATGTGCTTATTTTGACTGGGACATTTCGGTAAGGAAAGACTGGATGAATTTTTTGCCTTCCTCGCGATTGAATTTAAGATCCTTTAGTACATGGGTTATCCATTTGTTAAAAAGATCTTTTCGCTGGTTCCAGTTTGAAAATTCCTTGAATTTCATATATTTCTGCATGCCAATCTGCAGTTTTGCCCTGTCCAGCCGGGCAAGAAGCTCGCTGGTTTTATCGGTTTTCCATTCATACATGTTACCCATGCCCAGTTTTTCTGGCAGTTGTCTTAGAAACAATGCCCGTACATCGCCCCGGCTGTTGATGGTTTCAAACAATACCAGGCTGTCTTTCTGGAAAGTTTCCTTGAATTTCCCAGCTTCGGCATTTTCAAGCCAGTCTTCCAGTATATCAAGAAATTTATCCTCGTTGGCGGAATCCACCTTGAAAAGTTCCATTATCTTCTGCCAGACGGTTTCCACCACATAAAATGCTTTCTGGTCTATTTCCTCAGTTATCTGGTCTATCTGGTTCTTAATATTTTCGCCGTGAAGGTCAATCTGAAAGGAACCGGATTCATAACCCAGGGCGGAGGGTATGTATTTAAGGAAAAGTTCCTTGCCGGTTTTTTCCCTGTTTTCTTCAATTGCCTGCAGAAAGGCGGATGCGTTGGGATGTTCGTATTCCTGGGAGAGCATGAAGCCGGGAAGTTTGTCAAGCCAGTTGAAAAGAGCCTGCCTGGTATCTTCAAAAACCGATTCGATTTTCTTTTCGTCAGCTTTTATTGGATCCAGGGTGCGGAATATATTGAGTATATATTTCTGTTCTTCCTGGCTTTCCTGATATTTGCTGATTATCCAGTTTTGCCCCCGCCGCATCATTTCAATCAACCGTTGATAGGTAAGGTTATTTATGGATTTCAGCTTATTTTCCTTTTTCATGTAAATGCTGATTTTCTCGTGGTGTTTTCTCCAGAAAATGGCGAATATCAGTTTGAATAACCCGCTGGTAACGCCGAATGGCGGATTAAGAAACCGATTCATTATGTTTTCCATGTAAAAATGCTTGCCTTGTAATGCCTGGTTCAGCAGGTCTTTATCAAGGTATGACCAGAGTTCGTGAACCGGAGAGTTTTCATCGGGCTGTTTCATTTCAAGCTGTTCTACCCAGCCTGGCTTTCTTACTTTTAGAATGCCGAGATTAATGAGGGTTTGAAAAATTTCCGACGTGGCATCGTTTTCATCGTGGGAATGGGTAAGTTCTCTTTTTAACTGGAGTATTCTGGTTACCGCCAGCCTGATTCTTTTTCTTAATGCATTGGAAAGATTGTGATGCCGTGAAAGATCTCTGGTTCCTGGGTTAAAAGCTCTGTTATATATTTTTTCCAGAAAGTATGAAGCCATGTTTTTAAGGCTGAGTTTTTTCTTTTTGCTTATGACCTTGCCCTGGTAGAACCAGTTCCAGTATTGCCATTTAAGGAGTTCTTTCAGCCTTTCCCTGAGGGTGTTATACTTTTTGTTGTCTTCGGAATTTTGTGGTTTTCCGTTTTTATTTAATTTTATTGTTGAGAACTGCTGTAAGATATCGGTGAGTGAGGAAGAAGGCACGGGTAGGGCAAGGAAGACTCTCTGATGGGCGAATGGGTTTTCCTGAACAGTTTTGTATGCAAGTTTCAGTTCATTATGATTCTGTGGAATGTAGAAAACAATTAAAAAATCCGCCCAGTTTGAACTACGGGGGTTGTTTACCCTGGACAGGAAGTTTTCAACCAGGGGTTCCAGGTTTTTCAACTGGCCCAGGTTCACGAAAATACTTTTTACTCTTCTGTCGGAGTCGAATTTTCGGTTGAATTTTCCTGGAAAAATAAACCAGTGGGGAATTATCTTTTTCAGTTGTTCGGCAGCTTTGAATTCAGGTATTGAAATATTTATATCCTGGCTGTTGGAAGCGGAATTTTCCGGCAATCCCTTCACCCTCTCTCAAGTATTATTTTATAATTCTTTTAACTATGGAATTTTCCCTTTTGTATTCGCCAACAACCATGTTTTTGTTTATATTTTTAAAGTATTTACAAAAAGCCGGGTTTGTGATATTATGTATTGAACCGCTTCTGGGACGCTCGATTACTCCGACGGCGCCGCGGAAGTTGGAATAATAATATTTGGAGGAGTTATAATGCACCTGACCAAGGATCAGAAAAAAAACATTATCGAAGAGCACAAGCTCAACGACAGCGATACCGGTTCACCGGAAGTTCAGATCGCTATTTTAACAGAAAGAATCAACCACCTAACTGAACATTTGAAAATTCACAAGAAGGATTTTCACTCCCGCAGAGGGCTGTTAATGATGGTGGGTAAACGCAGAAGGCTTTTAAACTATCTGAAAAAGACAGAAATTGAAAGATATCGCGCAATCGTTAAGAAATTAGGTTTAAGAAGATAACCTTTCGGGTGGGGAAGAATTGTTATAATTCTTCCCCTTTTCCCTTATATTCTGCGTATCAGGAATTTTATCCATTCTTGTTTATGTAAGAATTTATTTTAAGGCCTATTTGTTATTAATTTAAGAGGTGAATATATATATGAAAACAGAAACAAAAGAAAAACCCAGACTGACAGTTGAGGGGAATAAGATCATTGTTGAAAGGGAAATTGCCGGAAAAACATTACGGATGGAAACCGGCGAATTGGCCAGACAGGCGAACGGAGCTGTTCTGGTTCAATATGGTGATACCCAGATTTTATCTACCGCTACCATGTCATCGCCCCGCGAAGGCATGGATTTCTTTCCCCTGCTGGTAGATTTTGAAGAAAAAATGTATGCTGCGGGAAAAATTCCCGGCGGATTTTTCAAACGTGAAGGAAGGCCCTCGGAGAAGAGTATTCTGAGTTCCCGCCTTACCGACAGAACTTTACGCCCCTTGTTCCCAGATAATATGAGAAATGATGTCCAGGTGGTCTGTGTGGTTTTATCCGCAGATATGGAAAATGATTCAGATATTATCGGAATGAACGGGGCTTCAGCAGCCCTGAGTATTTCCGGCATACCATTTAACGGCCCCATTGCCGGCGTGCGAATGAGTTATATAAATGAAGAACTTGTGGTGAACCCCACCCAGCAGGAACAGCAGAACAGCAAGATGAACCTGGTGGTAGCCGGTACCAGGACAGATATTATGATGGTGGAAGCCAACACAGAGGAAGTCGATGAAGACTTATTGCTGGAGGCCTTTAAAATAGCCCATAAGGTAATTAATGAAATTATTGACGTTATTGAAGCATTGGCGGAAAAAACCAACAAACCCCAGCTTGAAGTTACTCTGGCAACCCCCGATGAGGACCTGGAAAAATTCGTAAAGGAAAACTTTACCAGCCAGGTAGCCAAGGCAATGCGTATTATTGAAAAACAGGAACGCCAGGAGGCTTTTGACCAGATCAACGAAGAAAAAGCCCTGGAAATTCTGGAAAAATTGGATGATCCCCAGAAGGAAAAACTTACGGAGCTTCTGGAAGATTCTAAGAACAAAGATTTTGGCAAAATCTTGAAGAGCATTCAGGAAGAAGAACTGCGAAAAATGGTGGTGGATGAAAATCTGCGGCCCGATGGCAGAAAGAATGATGAAATAAGGCCACTGGATTGCCAGGTAGGGTTACTGACCCGCACCCACGGTTCAGGCCTTTTCACCAGGGGACAGACCCAGGTATTAACCAGTGTTACCCTGGGCCCAATGAGCGAGGGACAGGAAATTGACGACCTGACCATAATTGAACAGAAACGTTATATGCATCAATATAATTTCCCGGCATTCTCGGTGGGGGAAACCCGGCCCATGAGAGGACCCGGCAGAAGAGAAATAGGACATGGAAACCTCGCAGAAAGAGCCCTGTTGCCTATGATTCCCGATGAAGATGAATTCCCCTATGCCCTCAGGGTGGTCAGCGAGGTGCTGGAATCCAACGGATCTTCATCCATGGCTTCAGTCTGTGCCTCCACCCTGGCACTTATGGACGCCGGTGTACCCATAAGAAAACCGGTGGCGGGTATCGCCATGGGTTTGATTCTTAAAGATAGTAACCACACCATATTAACCGATATTCAGGGTTTAGAGGATCATCTTGGCGAAATGGATTTCAAGGTAGCTGGTACCCGTGAAGGTGTAACCGCGCTGCAGATGGACATAAAGGTTCAGGGAATTTCAATTGAGATCATGAAGAATGCCCTTGAACAGGCAAAAGATGCCCGCCTGTTTATTCTGGACACAATGGCCAAGACGCTGGCCGAGCCCCGGCCTGAGCTTTCGCCCTATGCGCCCAGAATCTTCACCATGGTCATTGACCCTGACAAGATCAGAGATGTTATCGGCCCCGGCGGTAAGATGATTAACAAGATTATCGACGAAACCGGAGTGAAAATTGACATTGAAAACGATGGAACTATTTATATCGCCAGCCAGAACCTGGAGATGGCTGAAAAAGCCCAGGGTATAATTCAGATGCTGGTCAGCGAACCCGAGGTGGGAGAAGTCTATCAGGGCAAGGTGGTAAGAACCACCGATTTTGGTGTGTTTGTGGAAATCAAGCCCGGCAAGGACGGACTCATTCGCAACCCCAACCGTAATGTGAGCCTTTCTGATTATGTGGATGTTGGTGACATCGTTACGGTAGAAATTAACGAGATTGACAATATAGGCAGAATCAATCTGAACAGCCCTGAAGTCATGAGTAAAGTCCCCGAAAGTAAGACTCGTGGCGGCGGAGGAGGCGGCGGCTACCGCGGTGGAAAACGCTCCACTTACGGACACAAACCCCGCACCCGAAAATAAAATAAAAATACTAGTTATTAATGGGGCTGTCCCAAAAGGATGGCTCCTTTTTAATTTTTCTTAAAGAATCCAGAATTTTCCATTGCAAAACTGGTTTGGAACCGGGTAACAGGCTCTCAACAAAGTTTTGTCTTCAGGCAGGTTTCATTATTCTCACGGGCTAGAAAGTTCGTCCTGGCAAGCCCTGGAAGGTGGCAGCCTGAAGGAATGTTGTCATTGCGAGCCTCGAAGAGGTGTGGCAATCTCTCCCCAATTCAAAATTGGGCGAACATTATGTTCCTCCATTCCAAATGGGGAGAGAGCGCCACGTTAATTACCGCTCCTTGCAATGACAGGTTTAATAACTTAAATCAGTTTAACTGTTATAAGTTGTATTTTTAACAAGGGTTTTACCGGATATGTTTTTTGCTATAATAAAGGAAATATTTTAGTTTCTATTAAATCATGACCGGGATAACATTAAGGAGAACTTTATGGCAGTAGTAACCTTGAGAGAACAGCGGGAAAAAATAGAAAGAGAAACTCTCAGTCCCCGGGCGGCCCTGGCAGAGAATGCCACCCGGCAGAGGCCCGAGAAATGCTGTGCAATTCGGACAGCTTTCATCAGAGACCGGGACAGAATTCTGTATTCCAAAGCTTTTCGCCGTTTGATGCACAAGACACAGGTTTTTATTGCCCCAGAGGGTGACCACTACCGCACCCGGCTTACCCATACCCTGGAGGTTTCACAAATCGCCCGTACCATTGCCCGGGCATTGCACCTTAATGAGGATTTAACCGAAGCCATCTCCCTGGGTCATGATCTGGGGCATGCCCCTTTTGGCCATGCCGGTGAAAAGGCGCTGGACGGAATGATGAAAAAATATCAATGGCCCGGCGGTTTCCATCATGCCCAGCAGAGTTTGCGAGTGGTGGATTTTCTGGAAAGGGAGGGAGGCCTTAATCTCACCAATGAGGTGCGAAACGGCATAATAGCGCATACCAAGGGCAACAAAAATATTAACACTGAAGCTGTATTTGAAAAACCCAGAACCCTGGAAGCTCAGGTGGTAAAAATTTCAGATCGAATTTCCTATATAAATCATGACATCGATGATGCTATCCGGGCGAGGATAATTTCAAGAAACAGTATTCCGGCCCAGTTGTTAAAACTTTTCGGGCATACTCTTTCAGAGCGGATAAAATCCATGGTTATCGATATTGTGGAGCATTCTTCTAATAACGATACCATAAGAATGAGCCCGGATTGTGAAAAAGGGTTGGATGAATTAAAAAATTTCATGTTTGAAAATGTTTATCAGAGTTCTTCCGCCAAAAGCGAGGAGCCCAAAGCCCAGAATATGATTCAGAACCTTTTTGAGTATTTCATGGAGCATCCTTTGTTGATTCCCACCCTTACTCTGGAGCCTGATCTGGAAGGCGATTTGAGATATGAAACCCCGGATAATCTACCGGTATCCAGTGAAAACCAGGCTCATGACAGCCGGGATATACGGGAGCGCGCCAGGGAAGTCTGCGACTACATTGCGGGCATGACAGATCGTTATGCGATTATTATTTATAAGAAATTCTTTCTGCCTACGGGTTGGAATTTAGGAGTGACAAAATAGTTTGATTCCTCCGGAAAAAATTGACGAAATTATTGCCAGGACTGATACCCTGGCGGTAATTGGCCAATATGTTACTTTAAAAAAATCTGGCAAGAATTACAAGGGGCGTTGCCCTTTTCATAACGAGAAGACCCCGTCTTTTTTTGTAAACCCCGACGGCGGTTTTTTCAAGTGTTTCGGCTGCGGCGAAGGCGGGGGAGTAATTCAGTTTCTAATGAAGATTGAGAACCTGGATTTCCTGGATGCAGTGAAAATACTTGCGGACAAGGCCGGAATTACCCTTGCCACATCAAATAAGGAAAAGAAGCGTTATTCAGAAAAAGAGCTTCTTCGAAAACTGATGAAATACTCGGTAAGTTTTTACCACAAACTAGTGATTCAGAGCCCCCTGGAAAAGGCTGCCGGAGCTTATTTAAAGAAACGTGGGCTCAGCCGGGATACAATTTTTGAATACAAAGTGGGTTATGCCCCTGCCAGCGGAGATTTTCTGGTTCGTCATCTCCAGGGTAAAAACATAAAATATGATCAGATGGAAAAGGCGGGTTTGGTGCGGCGTGGCAGAAACGAATATTATGATTATTTGAGAAACCGGGTAATTTTTCCGATTGCCGACTCCCAGGGAAGGTTTATCGGGCTTGGAGGCCGGGGGTTGGATGAAGATACAATTCCCAAATATTTGAATTCGCCCGAGACTTCTCTTTTTATAAAAAGGGAAGTTCTTTACGGGCTTTATCAGGCGAAACAGGCTATCCGGCAGAATGAAGAAGTCTTCGTGGTGGAAGGTTATATGGATGTATTGGCCCTTCACGAGGCAGGGATTAAGAATGTGGTGGCATCCATGGGGACTTCCCTGACTGACGAGCAGGCCAGAACCATAGGCAGGTATACCCGGAATGTGATTTTTGCCTATGATGCCGATGCTGCGGGAAACGCCGCAACGGTAAGGGGAATAGAAATCTTCGAAAATGCGGGGTTATATGTGCGTATTATGGATTTACCCGGCGGTGAAGATCCCGACTCGATTATAAGGAAAAAAGGGGTGGATTATTTTAACTCGTTGGTGGAGCAGGCTTTGGGAATAGTGGATTTCAAGATAAAAAACGCCCGGTTAAAGCATAACCTGCATACCCCCGAGGGGAAAGAGAAATTCGGAAGGGAAGTTATTCCTGTATTAAAGCAGATGAGGGGGGATGTGCGCAGGGCAGAGTATATCCGCATTATTTCAGGCAAGTTCAAAATACCCGAAGGTTTGCTTTACAGGCAGATTCAGGATAAAAGAATAAAAAGCAGGCAGGAGTTTATCCCCGGCAGTTTAAGAAAACGGCGGTTGAAACCCGAAGAAAAATTACTGGCATATTTTTTTCTGAATCCCGGGTTTATCCCCCTCAGTTATGAATATGATTTCACTCCCGAGAATTTTGAACCCGATTTGTTATATATATTAAGAAAACTTAAAGAATTGGATTTAAACGGCATAGATATGGTAAAAGCTGACCTTCTGAACCGAATCTGCCGCGATGATGACATGCTTAAACGGGCTGTGGAGTTAACCATGGTAGAAGGACTACCCCGGTGTAATGAAGAAGAAATCCGGGCCATATTAAAAAAGATTGAGGAACGGGCCCATGAAACCAATATTGATTACCTGAAAAAAGTGGTAAGCGAGAAACTGGGCCGGGGAGAACTTTCTCCCGACGATCCCGATTTTCTGGAATTGCAATATAGAACAAGGAAACTGAAAGTTCAGCAAGAAGTTTCTGATGTTTAAATCTGGCAATTTTTATATTTAAATAATGTCTAATTATGGTAAGAAAATAAGTTGGAATTTTCAAAATTCCTTTTTTTTCGCAAAAAAGGCATGAAAATATCCAGATTGAAATAAAGTAAAAATTTTTTTTGACAACAAATAAAATAACATAGCAACTCACAGGAGGATTTAAATGTCAAAAGGGGATAAATTATCCCTTGAAATAAAGCAACTGTTAACCAAGGGCAAAAAGAATAAAGTCCTTACCTCTGAAGAAATAAACGCTGTCCTTCAATCCGAGGAAAAGTTTAATCCTGAAGAAGTGGAGCAGGTCATCGACCTCATTATAAGCGAGGGAATCGACATTGTTTATGATATTCCCGGCGAAGATGAAGAAGACGACATTGATGAGGTCAAGGAAGACAAAATCGAACTGGAAGAAACCATCCTCTTCCCCGAGGGAGTTACTCTTGAAGATCCGGTTCGTATGTACCTCAAGGAAATCGGACGGGTTCCTCTGTTAACTTCCAGCCAGGAAGTCTATCTTGCCTTGCGAATCGAGCATGGTATTTATTGTCGTTCCCACATTCTGGCTGAACCTGAGTTATGGCGGATTCTCTTGAACCAGGACAAATTAGAAAACGAACATAAGGAAAAAATTCATACTTTGTTCCGCCGAATTGAAGAACTGGAAATTGAATCTCAGAACCCTGAGTCCTTAATTGAAACCCTGCATGAAGAATGGGAACAGATTACTTCTGAAATTGACAGCGATAATATTCTGGAAGATATATTCTTCGATCTGGGAACCCGGAGTTACCAGATTCAATTGGAAAAAACCCAGCTTATGTTCAGATATCGGGAAGAAATTCTTGACCAGATTTTACCTTATTCTTCCTGGGAAGAGATTAAAGATGGAAGTATTCTCAGCAGCCTGGAAAACTTACTGCGGGAAACAGAACAGCAACTCAAGGAAAAGATTCTGGATGGCCAGCTGGCCAGTGAACGAATCAACGACCCTGATTACCTTCTGTTGAAAGCAAAAGAATTTTTCAATGAAAAAATTCAGGAAGGCAAAGATGCTCGTTGGAAATTAATTCAGGCCATCAGGCTCGACGAACGGGTCAAACAAATGAAGAAAGATGTAAGTTTCTTTGAGGACCGTATTCACAATTATTCTAATAACGACGAATACAACAACCCGGAAATGGTTTCCACATCAAAGAATCACAAGCGGGATGTTTCAGGCAGGTTGGCAGAGTTGGAATCCATATTGGACTTCTACCGGAAGAAAAATGGAAAAGATTTCAAGGAGTTATATAAAAAAATAGAAGACGGTATTAATTATGCCAGCCAACTGAAGAAACTTGAAGAAAACGAAACAGAATTTTATGAGGAGAACAAGGAAGCTCCCCTGTTCACCAAAATAAGAAACCGGTTGGGCGAGCTTATAGAAGAAGTTGACCGCAACCTGGGAATATTATCCAAGAAAGAGGGGCGACTCAAATCATTAAAAGAATCCCTCATCAATACCATCAATTCCCATGCCGGCACAGCCCAGGAATTAGCCCATTACAAGATTCTTGATACCCATATGGGAATCGGGGCCGAGTCAATAAAACAGCTTACCGAGGCCAACCTCCGGTTGGTGGTGAGTATTGCCAAAAAATATATCAGCAAGGGCATGCTGTTTCTGGATCTTATCCAGGAAGGCAACCTGGGGCTTATCCGGGCAGTGGAAAAATTCGATTTCAGAAAAGGTTACAAATTCAGTACATATGCCACTTGGTGGATTCGCCAGGCCATAACCAGAGCACTGGCAGACCAGGCCCGTACTATCAGAATTCCGGTTCACATGGTGGAAACTATAAACCGGCTTATAAAAGTTTCCCGCCAATTACTTCAGGAATTGGGGCGGGATCCTTCGGTGGAAGAAATCACCAGGGAAATGTTCCCCATTAACACGGAGGACATCCGGGATACCCTTTCGGAAAACCTGGGGTTCAAACTGGAAATTGAACACGAACTGGTTCAGGATGAGATAAGAAAGAAAGAAAAGTTATTCCAGGAAAAGGTCCGGGAAATTTTAAAAATTGCCCAGGAACCAATTTCACTGGAAACACCTATCGGAGAAGAAGAAGACTCTCACCTTGGATACTTCATCGAAGACGATGCCGCTATTGCCCCGGCAGAAGCTGCCTCTAGCATAATGCTGAAGGAAAAACTTGAAGATGTGCTTCACAACCTGACTGACCGTGAAAAGAAGGTTTTGAAACTCCGTTTTGGTTTGGCTGACGGCCGCTCCCGTACCCTTGAGGAAGTGGGTAAGGAGTTTGGCGTGACCAGGGAACGAATCCGCCAGATTGAAGCCAAAGCTTTGCGGAAATTACGCCATCCTACTCGTTCCAAGTGGTTGAAAGACTATTGGATGAGCCAGTAAATTAATTAATTAACCGGGAGGAGCATATTGTTTCCTGTAACCCATCTTTATTTTTATTCCACCCTTTTTCCAAAGAATAATCAGGGCGGAATAGGAGCCATATTTCCCGACACCACGCTTCACACCGGTTTGCGTTGGCCCCAGACCCACAGACAATCGGTAGATTTTTACAATTCCACATGCCCGGAGGAAAAAAAGAAATTTGCTTCTTTTTTCAACGGGCTTTTTACTCATTCGGTGGATTCCCTGGGACTGGATTATTACGGCGATGAAAAATATGAAGGCTTTGAGCGGGGCTATGCTTATTTAATGGCTCAAAACCTGGTTCCTGAGGTAGTAGAAGTATGTAAGATTCCTTCTTCCATGGGTTTCTGGAAAGCCCATAATTTTATTGAAATGGGAATTGAATCCCTCATAGGTGAAAAGCATCCCGAGTTGGCTTCCTGGATAGAAGAAATGGGAAAGGATCGCCAAACAATAAAAGAGATTTCCCAACTCGCGGGGAAATATTACCATACCGAAGAAGACATAATATATAAAGGAACAATTAAGTTTCTTGGTTATATCAAACCCTCGGGAAACACAGGGGAGCTGGGAGAAAGTTATGCCAGGGTATTGAAGGCCCGGCATGATATATCTGATGCCCGGCCGCAGGAAATCTCCCGACTTATTGAGAAAGCTAAACTGATTATACAAGATGGATACATGGATGTTCTATTATACTTCAGGAAAAAGTTCGAGTCCCCGGGGACAATAGATAAAGGAGAATTGCGATGAAAAAAGGGGTATTTATAAAAGCTTTGATTATTATTCTGGTGTTAGCACTGGGTTTTTCTCTGGATGGCGGTGTCATGGCCCAGGAAAATAACAAAAAAACACCAAAACCCGAAAAAACTGCCAGGCCAGAAACTATAGATACAAAAAAACTGGTGAAAGTAATTGATGAAATTTCCCGGATACGTGTCTATATTGAATTCTTTTTCATGGAATCGGGAGATTATCCCGCAGATCTTTCAATGCTGGAAGGAGAACTTAACGGTCTGCTCCCTCCGGGAATTGAAAAAATCGTGATTCCCAAAGATCCCGCAACTGGTAAGGAATTCATATATACCATGAAAGACAACGGCAAATCTTATACCCTGGAGGTTCCCGACCCCAAAAAATATGGAGTTTCAAGCCTGGAGCTTTCCAACGTGGACTGGGGCGGTTTTGCCAGAATAGCTGAAGAACGGAAACAGAAATTCTTACAGATGATTTGTATCGAAAATATAAAAACCATAGCCACAGCTGTAGAATATTACGCCAAGGATCACCAGGGTAAATTTCCCGTTCTTTTGAAGGACCTGATTCCCAGTTATTTAAAAACCATGCCGGTTTGTCCTGCCAGCAACGAACTTTTTGTTTATAAAGTTGACGGTGACAACTATTTAATAAGGGTACCCGATCCCAAATCCTATGGTATGAATGAACTCATGTTTTCCTCAGAGCGGGGCTGGGTAACCCGGTAGGCCATGAAAAACAAGCTGGTTCTGGTGTTAATCATCGTTGTTACCATGAGTTCAGTTTACAGTCAAAGTCTGCCTGAATTGAGAGCGGCAATTATCTCCGGCGATATCAGCCGGGTTTCAAGGATAATTACCGAAAAACCCTCATTAATAAATAAGGCTGACGCCCAGGGGCTGACCCCACTGCATGTTGCTTCACAAAAAGGTAAAAACAGTATAATAGCTCTTCTGTTGGAAAACAAGGCAAATTTCAAAGCCCGTGATAACGCCGGCGCCTTGGCGTTACACTGGGCTTGTTTATATGGGCATATCGAAGCTGTTAAAATTTTAATTGGAAATACGGATACTGTGAACTTCAAAGATAACAAAGGGGCGACTCCTCTTCATTACGGGGTTCGTTCCGGGAATATAAAAACTGTTCAATATCTCATAAACCGGGGGGCGGATGTGAATGCCCGGACTGAAGATAACCTGACCCCCTATATGCTGGCGAATACCACTGAAATGCGTGAGTTATTACGATGTAATGGGGCAGTAAAATAAAATTTTACCTGATTTAAAAGGCTTTTCGAAGGGACAACCCTCTTTGTTTGCAAGTTGAAAAATCCTAGTTTCGTAATCGCGAGGAGCGACAAGCGATGTAGCGATCTCTGTACCACCCAGGCAGTAATTTCGGAATTACAATATTTTTTCAGCAACAAAATAACTCAGTAGTAGAAATACCATATTCAAAAAAAGTAGTTTTAATGTGTTTT
Organism: uncultured bacterium; assembly: GCA_964607865.1. GTDB lineage: Bacteria > Vulcanimicrobiota > JAJTBE01 > JAJTBE01 > CAZSLZ01 > CAZSLZ01. Next base: position 1,647 of record CAZSLZ010000014.1, on the reverse strand, counting down.
CAGGCTGGCACGGATTTTAATTTGCATCAGAGTTTCAGAAGAGGGTTTGGCAGAGGGTAAAAGAATAATAAACCAATTTAAAAAGTTTAGAGCAACCTTGATATGAATTTACTTAAAGATATAACTCTGGGTAAGTATGTGCCCGGCGATTCCCCGGTCCACAGGGTGGACCCCAGAATTAAAATAATTGTAGCTTTTCTGCTGATGATACAATTATTTATTGCTGAATCCTGGCTGAGTTTTCTCATGTTTTTCCTGCTGCTTGTAACAGTGACATTGCTGTCGAAGATATCTTTCGGTTATGTACTGAAGGGGTTAAGGCCGATCATCATACTGGTTATGATAACTCTGATTTTTAATATATTTTTTTCTACCGGCACGGTTATCTGGCAATATCAGTTTGAATTTCTGAATAACTTCACTCTGAAAATTACCAGGGAAGGTTTGGATATGGGCTTGAAGATGGCAATCAGGCTTATATTACTTGTGTTCACCACAAGCCTGTTGACTCTGACTACCTCGCCCATTCAACTTACCGACGCCATAGAAAACATATTGTCTCCCTTCACGAATCTTGGGGTCCCGGCCCATGAATTGTCCATGATGATGACCATAGCTCTTAGATTTATTCCTGTTCTGCTGGAAGAAACGGATAAAATCATAAAAGCTCAGAGATCAAGAGGAGCCCGATTCGGAAAGGGAAACATAATTGAAAAAACAAAGAGTATTCTGCCGGTATTGGTTCCCCTTTTCGTTCATGCATTCAAACATGCCGAAGATTTGGCTTCGGCTATGGAAGCCCGTTGTTATAAGGGTGGAGAAGGAAGGACCCGGTTAAGGCAACTTGAAATTCAATCTATAGATATATTTACAGTGATACTTTTCGGAATTATACTGGCGGGAACCGCCTGGGGAGAATGGCTTGGTTACATATAAACTTACAATCCAATATCTGGGCACTGAATATGCGGGGTTTCAAATTCAAAACAGATCAAGTTTCATTACTGTTCAGGGAAAAGTTCAGAATGTTCTCTCCCGGATTTTTGACGAAGAAATAAAAACCGTCGTTGCCGGCCGAACCGATTCCGGCGTTCATGCCCTGGGGCAGGTGGTTTCTTTCACAGCAAACAATTTTCGTAAGCCGGCCCGGCTGATTTACGCCCTTAATAAACTTTTGCCCGGAGATATAACAGTAAACGGCATTGAGCTTATGGACGATTCCTTTCATGCCAGGTACTCGGCATTGAGAAGAAATTATCTTTATATACTCGATAATTCTGCTGAGCCCTCGGCTCTTTATCATAACAGGGCTTTCTGGATGTCCAGAAAATTGGATTTGCCCAATATGAAAAAAGCAATTCGATTATTTAAGGGCACCCATGATTTTGCTTTATTTGCCAAAAACATAAAGGAAGCTGGCACCACGATCCGCTCTGTGGATGAAGCTGAAATTTTCGCCGGTAACGAGGTTGAAACCTCGATATCTTCTGAGTTAATCAAGAAGTTGTTTGAACCCCGCAAGGATTTTATCTATTTCAGGTTTACCGCCCCCTCTTTTTACCCAAGCAGGTGGGGGTAATGGGGGGAAATCTTTTTGAAATAGGGGTAAACAAGATGAAAATAAAAGATCCGGAAAAGGTTCCTGGC